>CAZRMB010000134.1:0-6527 GCA_964600925.1 uncultured Syntrophomonas sp. | reverse complement strand
CTTCGTTATCCACGATGTTCATAAAGGCATTGAGAGAATCACCGGTCGTACCGCCCTGAGGGTTTACAAGGGCCATCATAACCTGTTCCTCATCCTCAGAAATCTGATCATCAATGGTATTGAACCTGATCTTTTTTATGTATTCGCCGTCGGCAAAATTTATGGTACAGGTTACACCCGGCACCTCTGCATACATTTTCTTATGTGAATCAATGGCGCTTTTCTTTTCTGTTTCGGTGATCTGTCGCCAGTTCTGGCGGGTCGATTCTTTTCCCAGGGCAGTATCTCTGGCCCCGCGCAACCCGTTGCCGGCTGAATCCTCCTTCAAGTCCGGTCCGGCAATTGTTTCGTATTTTTCACTATTTCCGGAGGTAATTGCTTCATCATTGATGTTTTCTGCGGCGGTTTCATCGTTCAAAGCTGTTTCTTCTCCATCGGTTGCAGGTGAAGATTCATCCTCAATTTCCACCGTACTTTCAATTAACGGCTTGGACTCGTCATTTACCGGTATGGTCTCAAAAGAAGTATCTTTCAGCACACTCAAGGTATAGTCCTTGCCATATTCAGCCGTCACATCAATTGCTTTTAAGGTAATGCTGGCGGCTCCTGCCGTACCACCTTTTCTGACAACGGCAAACTCAACGTAGGACAAATCTTCCGAAGTATTCATCCTCGTCGCCAGAAATTCAAACAACCCGTTTGGATACTCATTTTCATCCACAGACGCTTTTAATTTTTCCTTCAGTTGCTCATCCGTCAGCTGTTCCTCATTGACCGCATCGACCTTAAGCGGTTCCCCCGTTTGGCTTACCTTGTCACCGACATCAGGATCAGGTTGCTCCGTATCTTGACTGTCATCCTGAACTGCATCCGTATAATACTGCTCCTCTGCTTGAAGTTCATCCTCATTCCCGGCCGTCCCGGCTAATGATTGAACCGGAACGGTACTTAGCAGCATTGCCAGCACCAATAAGAACGCCAAAATCCTCCGCTTTCTCATGAATAATCTGCCCTCCTTGTTTTCTCCTCATTTTTATTTACAGCATTCGATCGTAAAAACGACCGTTGAATAAATTCCTTTCAGACTTTTATTCTTATTCCATAACCATATAACGAACATTCCAAAATATGCGTCACAGTCAAGTCAACGCTATCAGGCATTGAGACCCAAATAACGCAATAAGGACAGCTTTGGCTGTATTTAATTTCCGATTCAGAACCTGTTTTTTTACAACAACGCTGCTGACAAGGGAAGGCTTCCTCCGATACTCCGCAGTCCATTTGACGATCCTCGCCATTTTTCTTCTTCACAGCCTTCTCCTCCGTTTAATCTTCATGATTTAATGAAATCTTAGCACAGCAGAAACTAACAAAATGACTAACAGAAATGGTCTTATTGAGATTTTTTACGTATTTTATTGCTGCGTTAGCGACATCATGTTACGATGAAATCACTAACATTTGCTTAGGTGATTATATGATACCTGTATCAAGTGCAAGACTAGCCGCACCAAAAGCCGTTTCAGGAGAAATTACCCGCGATAAACTTGTCGCTTCTGTTTTCAGCAGTGACGAGAAGCTTGTTTATATACATGCAGGGGCAGGTTATGGTAAAACCACTCTGCTTGCCCAGATTGCCAATTCTGCGGAAAATGCTGTCTGGGTTACCTTTGACGGGGAAAGCGATGTTTTCGCTTTCCTTAATATACTAAGCGAAGCCGTACGGCAGGTTTTTTCAGATTTCAGCTTTAATCCCGCCGAATATTTCCCTTTTGAAAACAACCACAACTTTATTACCATCCTTGCCAATGCCTTCATTAACAGCATTGAGAAATATCCGACTGAATTTATCGTTATTCTGGATGACCTTCATACAATAGAGGATTCACAAATTAGAGAACTTCTCGCCTATATCATAAAGTACAAACCTGACTATGCCCGTTTCTACCTGGGTAGCCGGGAAATCCCCTGGCAGGAGCTAGCCCCTTTTCGTTTAAGGGGCAGTATTTTAGAGCTTACCCAGCAAGATCTGGCTTTTAGTAGGAGCGAAGCCCTACTAATCCTGGGCTTTGAAGATGAAAATATATTTCGTATCACCGAAGGTTGGCCCATTGCTGTTTGTTCTTTCAAGCTCCTCTTAGAAAACGGGGTATCTGTTGTTGATATCCCCTTCTACGGCAAAGAAGCTTTGCATTCATACCTTCTTTACGAGTGTGTAAACCGCCTTCCCTCAGAGATGGTGGATTTTCTGAAAAATACTGCCTGCTTTGAGGAATTGGATCCGCAAATGTTCAACACGGTTCTGGAAAAAAGAAACGCCAAACTCCTGTTTGAGAGCCTGGTGGCACGAAACATGTTCACCACCAAGACAAAAGACGGATATTATCGTTATCATCCGCTTTTCAGGGATTATTTGCTGGAGAACGCCGACCATGGTCAGACGGCTTCTTTGCTAAGCCGGGCTGCTCGTTATTATTTCGATATGAAACAGTATGACAAGGCTGCAGAATACGCCATTCGGTTAAAAAACAATAATTTACTGGAGCAAATCATTCTGATCAGTTATAGAGACTATATACGCCGGGGCAGTTTCAGCAAACTTCGGTCGTGGTTCCATGCACTTGGGGATGCAAGTACTCCCCAAAACCGGGAACTGCTGGTGGCCAAAGGAGCCTTTTTGTCCAGTATAGGAAATTTCCTCGAAGCCAAAACATGCCTGGATTCGGCCCTGCCTTTGCTGAATGAATTCGATGGCGAACTTTACATTGAGGCGATGGTGCATAAGGCCAGAGTTTTGCGGAATTTCATATCTTTCGAGGAGTCCAACCAGCTTTTGGACGAGCTGATTGCCCGGCTTGACCGAGCCGATTCCGAACTGTCCTACAGTGTCATCATCGAAAAAATTTATAATTTATGCTGGAATTCACAGATACGAGAATCTTACGCGCTTACCTGTCAGATGATAGAAACCTGTGCCAAGACCGGCAATGTGAAAGTAAAAGCCTGGTACGAAAGATATTTGAGCGTTGTTTTTTATGTTATGGGCCGGATGAAAGACTCTGTTCACTATTATGAAAAATCTCTGGAGATTCCTGAAAATGAACAACATCATCTGGATTTGCACAGCGTTGATATCTACGTGGCCAAATCTTATCAAATGCTGGGAGAACGTGAAAAGGCTGTCTCAATGGTAACAACGGGGCTTCAAAAGCTCCGGAATACCGGAAGATATGAAGAATTGTGGCTGGGTTATCTGTTCGCTGCAGAAATACACTATCAAAACACCACCATAGACCGAATGAACGGCAGCAGCCAATCATACGAAATAACCATAAAATATTTTACCCTGGCCAATGAATATGCCGTTCTTTATCGTAAATCCGAGTTTCAGATGAATTGGGCCAAAATGCAGCATAATATTTGCAGTCTTATGTTCACCAGCGGCGCCAACGATAAAATTATTAAGGAAATATCTGAAAATCTGCATCTGGTAGGTGATCATTTTAAAACGATTGCGTTGGGCCGGCTTTACAATTATTTCGGAAGTATTGGTGATTTTTCAACCGCTGCCAAACATGCCATACACTCCATTGAAATAGGAGAAAGCGCTCATTCCATGATGGTTGCGACCATGTCCTACGGATTTCTCTCCCGAATCGCTCTGGACAACCGGGATTATGACGAGGCAGACCGTTTGATCAGGCGATTTCTGCAGCTCTGCAATGAAAATGGCATTTATGAATATTTCCGGATGCGCACGGCCTATGACCCGATTCTGGAATTCGCTTATTATAACGGTATCGAGCCTGAATTTACAAAACAAATGATGGGCTTTGCCGGATATAAACTTAAAAAAGTGCATATTACAACGCTGGGTGTTTTTTCTGTTTCTTCATGCATAGACGGGCAGCCGTTGAAAATGCGCACCAAAAAGGAACGGGAGCTCCTGGCGTTTCTCCTTGATTCGGGCAGCAGAGGCGCTACCAAGGAACAGATCTATGAAGCCTTGTGGCAGGACTCGGACTCCAATGATATAAAAAAACTTATCGGCGTCAACCTGGCCCATATAAAACAAGACCTGGCCAAGTTGGGCGTTTTGAATGCAATTGAAAACCATAAAAAGCATTACCGAATGGTAAGAGATGAAATCGAAGTAGACATCGACCTTTTCGAAGCAGCTGTGCAGGAATACAAGCTGCAAAACAACGATGCATCAGCACAGAAGATTATCGCCTTGTATAAAGGCGAATTTCTCGCAGATTTTGAAGCTTATTGGGCCGTCTTTAACCGGATAAAATATCTTAATGCCTATCATGAAGCCGTACACTTTTTTGAGCAAGCAAACATGGGCAAGTAAATTAACTTTTACCCCTTAGACTGCAACCATGCCGGGCGCAACTAGCAAAAGGAGTTTCAGACACGGCTGAAACTCCTTGGTTTAATTACTTCATGCAGTTAAGCTTCCGTTTTTATAAATCATTATTAAAATCAGACGCTTCTACTGCTTAGTCCCTAATAATCAATATATATTTATTATAGCAACCGACGGAAGAGATGTTTAAAGAACCATTTAGTCAATTTTATTGCTTCTGACCCAGATCTTCATAACTTGTGCTTGTTTGATCAGTTCATCCTGGAAGTAAGGATGGGCAATACTGATCAATGCCTCCGCCCGTTTCCAGGTTGATTTTCCTTTCAATTGAACGATCCCGTTTTCTGTTACAACATATTGAACCATGGAGCGAGGCACGGTAACTACTGAACCCACTTTCAGGCCGGGCACGATACGGGACCGAAGCCGACCGTTTTTGTCCTCATACGTTGAACTTAAACAAATGAATCCTTTGCCGCCATGGGATTGAAACGCACCCATAATAAAGTCGAGTTGGCCGCCGGTACCTGATATATGACGGTATCCGGATGACTCGGAACTGACCTGCGACAAAAGATCTACCTCCAACGCACTGTTAATGGCGATCACCTTGTCATTGAGGGCGATCATACGCGGATCATTGGTGTAATTGACCGGATAGGAGGCACACACCGGATTATTGTTCATAAAGTCATAGAGCTTGTCGGTACCCAGCGCAAAGCTGTAGACCATCTTGCCTTTATCGATACTTTTATGGTTGCCGGTCACCCGGCCGGATTCGTACAAACCCACGCATGAATCGACCAGCATCTCGGTATGGATACCTAAATCTTTAAGATCGCTGTCGGCAATATTGGCTCCGACCACGTTGGGCATGCTACCGATGCCCATCTGCAAGCAGGCCCCGTCTTCAATCTCGTTCATAATATAACTGGCGATCTGGCAGTCAAACGGTTTGGGTTTGGCGGTCGGCAGTTGAATCAGCGGGTAATTGTTTCCTTCCACAACATAATCGACATCATTGATATGAATATTCTCGCTGTTGCCGCCCAGGCAATGGGGAGCAGCATTATTGACTTCCAGAATAATCATTTTTGACCTGTTAAGATAAGCCGGGGTGACTGAATTGGTCGGACCCAGATTAAAAAACCCTTTTTCATCCATGGGACTCACCGCTACCATGGCTACATCATTTTCAATATACTTGTGAATGATCCGCGGTCCCTGATGATATGAGATCGGCACATAGAAACACATGTCCTCGTCGGCAAGACGCCTTGATATCGGCCCGAAATGCCAGTCCTGGGCGATAATATGCTTATGCTTGGGATCGGCCTCTATCACTTTAGGCATCTGGGTATAGAAAACACTATACAGTTCCAGATCATGCAGTTCAGGAATGCGCTTGGCCAGAGCAGCGTCTAACATCTTGGGGAACATGGCAAATTCGCTGTAGAATATGCGATCCCCGGACTTGACCACTTTCACTGCTTCCTCTTCTGTAACGAGTTTTCTGCTGTAATCGTTGCTATATTTCACGTAATTTCCTCCAACATTTGTTGTATGCGTTAAATCCCTGATGGCAATGGGTAAATAAATTTTCTGATGCCGCAGTTAAAGCAGCAGCACTCGGGAGATACTTTATATAAAAACTAACTGCGGCATCAGATAAAAACAAAATTATGCCTTAATACTATAATTCCAACCATAATGGATATTCGATTTATTATTTTAGTTAATCCAACCATCACTTGGTTTGAGTAATTATTCTTTCATAGTTTTGGCCGCTTCCATCTCTTTTAATTCCTTTTTCAGTATCTTCCCGGTTGGATTACGGGGGATATCGTTGGTGATTTCGATAAACTCGGGAATTTTGTACTTGGCCAGTTTGTCCTGGAGAAACTCCTTGATCTCCTTGGCACTAAGGCTTTGATTAGGTCTGGGAATAATAAAAGCTTTTACCTTTTCGCCCAGCGCCGGATCAGGCACGCCGATGACTGCTACTTCAGATACTTTGCTATTTGCTTCGATGGCTATTTCAATTTCTCGCGGATAAATGTTCTCGCCGCCACGGTTGATCATATCTTTCTTGCGGTCAACGATATATAAATAACCGTATTCATCCAGGTGTCCGACATCGCCGGTATGCAGCCAA
>CAZRMB010000133.1:2596-6665 GCA_964600925.1 uncultured Syntrophomonas sp. | reverse complement strand
CTTCTCATATTCTCTAATTCTCCAGTTATTTTTTCTGATTATATCAGACTAAAAAGAAATGGCCAACAAAAAGAACGTCCCTCTGTTGGGACGTTCTTAAATCTCAGTTAAACTAATGCTATTCGGCTTTGGTCTCTGCCATTAATGCAAATGCAAAAATGAATACCCAGATCAAAGAACCTAGCACGGCAATCGTTGCTCCGCTCCAATCTCCACTCGCCTCGACCATTGTATTACCTCTGGAGTATAAAACATTGAAAACCAGCAACCCGATGCCCGTAAAGATAAATATCCATTTTTTCAACTTGCCTGACAGTTGAAAATTCTTAGCCCATGAGCAGAATTTAATGAATACATAGGTTGCAACCAAAACTAACAGCAATACGAACAGCGGATTGTGAAATATGCTTCCTCCGCCTTCTGCTGCAGCTGACCCAAAAATGGCTAACACCTTTTCACCCCCCCTAAATTAATATCCCCTACCCGTTAATTCTTTCCCTTGGATAAATGCAAAACAAGAACATCCTGTGCCCAAAAAACAAGCCCGCAACAATGCTCTTTATTCCTTTCTGATATAATTCTCCAAAAGCAAGTATTTTCCTGCTTGTTATTATTTTTTTTTCAAATATATATTTGTAAGGGATGGGTTATTTTAACCTGGATTACTTTATCCAGGTTGTATATAATAGATAGGCAAGTAAATCAGATAGTCGCAGGTACTGCAAATACCTGAGGAAAGTCGGAGCTCCGTCGGGCAGGGTGCTGGATAACGTCCAGTGGGGGTGACCCCAAGGAAAGTGCCACAGAAACAAACCGCCTCTTTATGAGGTAAGGGTGGAACGGTGAGGTAAGAGCTCACCAGCAAGCAGGTGACTGTTTGGCTAGGCAAACCCCATCCGGAGCAAGACCAAATAGGGGAACATTGAGGTGGCCCACCTCTTTCCCGGGTTAGGTCGCTGGAGCGTTTAGGCAACTAAACGTCGAGATAGATGACTATCAAATACAGAACTCCGCTTATAGATTTGCTTGCTGATTAACGGAACAGCTTACCACACAGGTGGCTGCTCCGTTAATTATTTTTTATGGTTCTGATTTAACTGATGTTTCAATGTTCAACGATGCCAGTATAAATCGCGCAATATCCTCTACCGCCTGACTGGAAAAAACGCTGACTTCAGCCTGAAGCGGAAAGTCGCTGACCAGGGCCAGGGTTTGCGGCAAAAGCATGGGCTCGGAATCGATTGCTCCTCGTAAGACCTCAATTTTCGGCAGTGCTTCATTCTTGTAGCCTTCCACTATCACCAGATCAAACCCCTCGGGTACTTCACTTAATAGTGAGTAAATATCTGCTTCATCTTCCCGGTGTTGATATTTTAGTATCAATTCGGGGGAACTGGCACAGACATATTCAGCTCCGGCCTGAAGAAACATTTCCGAATCTTTGTGAACATCAATATTGAGATGACGATGGGCATGTTTGATGACCGCTACTCTATAGCCATCATCCGCCAGATACTTGATCACGCCTGACAAAACCGTGGTCTTGCCGGAATTATGTCGCCCTATAAAACTGATAACCGGAATCATGCTGGAACCTCCCTGTCTATCCGACTGGATGGTTACTGGTCTTGCCCGACCAGACGCCGGGCTGCTTTTTTAGCCTGCTCGAGCACTTCTGCTTCATCGAACGTTTTGATCACTCGGTCTTGCATAATAATTTTCCCGTTGATGATCACGGTTTGTACGTCGGATGCCTGAGCAGAATAAACCAGGTTGGCAATAAGATCGTAGCGGGGAATCATATGGGCTTCCTTTAAACTGACCAGAATGACGTCTGCTTTTTGCCCTGCTGCCAGGGTTCCGGTATTTTCAATTCGCAGTGCCCGGGCGCCGTTGACAGTGGCCATTTCCAGCGCCTGATAGGCCGGCAGCACGGTAGGATCAGAATGGTTTACTTTATGCAAAAGTGCACAACTACGCATTTCCTGTAACATGTCCAGATTATTGTTGCTGGAAGCCCCATCGGTCCCAAGGCCAACCGCGATGCCCGCTTTCAGCATTTGCGGCACGGGGGCGATCCCGCTGGCCAGTTTCATGTTGCTTTCCGGGTTATGGGCAACGCCGACCTTGTAACGGGCCAGTATGTCAATTTCTTCTTCCGTAAGGTGAACACAATGAGCGCCCAGGGTAGGATAATTAAACAGGCCCAAACTTTCCAGATGAGCTACCGGTGTGCGGCCATAGGTCTGCTTGATATTTTCAAATTCTCCTTTGGTTTCGGCAATGTGGATATGTAATCCGACCTTGAGTTCATCGGCCAGTTGCATAACTTTTTGCAGATATTCGGGCGGACAGGTGTAGGGAGCGTGCGGTCCCAGCATAAAAGTAATGCGTCCATCGCCTTTTCCTGACCACTCACTTACCAGCGCCCGGCTTTCTTCTATAGCCGTATCGGCCTGTGGTCCCACTCCTACCATTCCGCGTGACAGCACTGCCCGGATACCGGTTTCCTCAACTGCTTTGGCGGTCTGATCCATAAAGAAATACATGTCTGAAAAACAGGTCGTCCCTGATTTGATCATTTCCACGATGGCCAGCTTCGAACCCCAGTAGGCGTCTTCTGCACTGAGTTTGTCTTCCAGCGGCCATATCTTGGTTTCCAGCCACTCCATCAGAGGTAGATCGTCGGCATAACCGCGCAGCAGTGTCATGGCGGCGTGGGTATGGGTATTGATAAAACCGGGCAACACCAAATGGTTGGTGGCATCGATGCGCTGGTCATAGCTGCCGGCCGGAGGCTCTCCCAGGCCAATGGCGCTTATTTTATCATCTTCGATAATCAGATACGCCTTTTCCATCACCCGATTGTATTCATTCATGGTTACGATACTGCCGTTTTCTATTAATATACTCACCCTATCAGTCCCTCCCTGTAGATCGGCTCGATCCGGTATGTATTCGATGATTATTTCTCTTTGTTCTGCCCATAAACAGCAAATTGTTGCCTCAATATGCTTATGTCCTCAGCACATAACTCATTGACCTGTCCCAGACTTTGTGCCAGCAGACAGACCTGAGCGGTTTTTTCAGCCACCTGGCATACGGTCAGCGCCCGGTTCAGATCTGTTCCAACCCCAACCAGTCCGTGGTTGGCCAGCAGCACCGCGTTTCCCTCACCCAAAGTCTGTGCTGTCAACTGGGCCAATTGGTCAGTGCCACAAGGAGCATAAGCAGTTACCCGAACGGCATGTCCTATGACCTGGGCAGTTTCCTCCAGGATAACCGGAATACTCTTGCCGGCTACAGCAAACGCACTGGCATAAAGGGTATGAACGTGAACGATCGCGCCCACATCATTTCTCTGTTTATATATCCGGGCATGCAAATGTTTTTCTATGGAAGGAATCCGTTCCCCTTCGGTCACTTCTCCATCCAGATCAAGCAACACGATATCTTCAATGGTCATGGTCTCATATGGCATCCCGCTGGGTGTGATCAGCAGCAGCGGCTGGTCCTTGATCCTTACGCTGACATTGCCCCAGGTACCCGGCACCATTTTTTCTCTGGAAATTCTCTGTGCCATATCCAGGACCAGTTTTCTTTCTTTAAGATACTGCATATGCTTCCCTCTTCATTTATATATTTATATATCTGTCCGAAAGAAAGGCGGTCTGATTATGCCTGTTTCGGTAATAATGGCGTTCACCAATTCTCCGGGCGTCACATCAAAGGCCGGATTAAAAACCTTGACTTCCGGTACGGTGACATACATCCCTTTGATCTGCCGCACCTCATCATGATTGCGTTCTTCAATGGGGATCGTCTGTCCTGAATTCATGCTGAAGTCGACCGTGGAAATAGGCGCGGCAATATAAAAAGGTATTTTGTGATAAGCGGCCAGCACTGCCAAACCGTAAGTACCGATTTTATTGGCCGTATCACCATTGACAGCGATCCGGTCTGCACCGACAATCACTGCATCAACCTCACCCCGGCTCATTACATAGGCAGCCATGTTGTCGGTAATCAAGGTAACCGGGATTTGATCCTGGCTCAGCTCCCATACCGT
>CAZRMB010000133.1:0-2496 GCA_964600925.1 uncultured Syntrophomonas sp. | reverse complement strand
CCGGCTGCATAATTGGTGACGATGGATATATTGCCGTAGCAGATGCCCAGCTCACGCGCCAGACAGACTTCCGGCACGCTGGTCATGCCAATGACCTGGCCCCCCACCTGTTTAAACATTTTGATCTCTGCTGCCGTTTCAAAACGCGGTCCTTCCGTGCATACGTAACATCCTCCGTTGTGAATCGTCAAGCCCTGCTCCTGCCCTGATTTTTCGATGGCTGCCCGAATATCCGGGCAATAGGGTACCGTCATGTCACAATGGACAACTCCGTTGGCTCCGCCTTCATAGAAGGTATGCTGACGGACTTTGGTAAAATCCAGGAATTGATCGGCCAGCACATATTCACCGGGTTTAAAGTCTTCCTGCAAGGAACCCACGGCAGCAGTTGCGATGATCGTACTTACCCCCAGCTGTTTTAAGGCCATGATATTGGCACGGTAATTAATCAAATGGGGAGCAACACTGTGATTTGCGCCATGGCGGGGGATAAATGCCATTTCAAAACCCTTGTAGGTGCCGGCCTGGACTTTTACTTCCCCATAGCGGGTTTTTTCGTTTATTTCACGGATATTGTCAAGTATGGCGGGGTCATATACTCCGGTTCCGCCAATTACAGCAACCTGCGGCATGCCTTCAACCTCCTAGTAATTCAATCATCAAACGGCTTCTATTCGCTGACAAACAGTGCCCGGGCAAAAACATCGGGGGAAAACTCACGCAAATCTTCCATGCCCTCACCGATTCCTACCAATTTAACGGGGATACCCAGTTCCCTGGCCACAGCTATGACGATTCCGCCCTTGGCAGTTCCGTCAAGTTTGGTCAGCACAATCCCTGAAACCCCGGTGGCCTCGCTGAAAATGCGTGCCTGACTGATGGCATTCTGACCGGTGGTCGCATCCACAACCAGCAGTACTTCATGGGGAGCAGACGGCATTTCTTTTTCGATGACCTTGCGGATCTTGCTGATTTCCTTCATCAGATTGGTTTTGTTCTGCAGCCGGCCGGCCGTGTCAATGATAAGGATGTCAGCCTTGCGGGCCCGGGCGGCGCTTATAGCGTCATATACCACTGCCCCGGGATCTGATCCTTCCTGATGTTTGATCAGTTCCACCCCGGTGCGGTCAGCCCAGATCTGCAGCTGATCGATGGCTGCCGCGCGGAAAGTGTCTCCGGCGGCCAGGATGACTTTTTTCTTTTCCTGTTTAAATCTATGGGCCAGCTTGGCAATCGTAGTTGTTTTGCCGGCACCGTTCACCCCCACTACCAGGATGACGGTTGGTTTTTCCGTCGCTAGGTTCAAAGGTACCTGCTCGGTACCCATCACTTCTGCAATCGCATCCTGGAGGAGCTCGGTCACCTGCAGCGGATCATTGATCTTTTGCTTCTTCACCATGGAACGAATTTTATCGACCAGGGCCAGTGAAGTATCCATACCCACATCGGCCTGGATCAATATTTCTTCCAGCTCTTCAAAGAATTCTTCATCCAATTTGCGGGTACTCTTGATCAGCGTATCAATTTTGCCGCCAATATTCTGCCGGGTCTTGCTCAAACCCAGCTTAAAGCGCTCGAATATGCCCTTCTTGCTTTTTTCTGCAGATATTTCCTCTTCGCTTTCATCAGGGAGCTGTTCTTCTTCTATTTCCTTATCGGCAGCTATTGCCTCGGCATTATTTTCAAAGTCCATGTCCTCAGATGGAATATTTTCCTGCTGAAAAATTTCCTCCTCAGCCGCTTCCGGTTCAGTTTCTATAATATTTTTCAGATTTGCATCACCGGTCTGATTATTTTGATGCTTTTTGTTTTTAAATTTGTCAAACAGCGCCATTTAACAATTCCACCTTTTAAGTTTGTATTAAACTGCCATCTCAATACTTTCCTCAAGATTCAAGGATAGTACCGCAGAAATGCCTTCCTGGGGCATGGTCACTCCGAATAAACTGCTGCCGGCTTCAATGGTTGACTGACGATGGGTGATCACAATAAACTGGATCTCTTTGGCCATACCTTTTAAAAATTCGGTGAAACGGCCTAGATTTGTTTCATCCAGCGCAGCATCTATTTCATCCAATAAACAAAAGGGAGCCGGACGCAAACGCAGCAAAGAGAATATGAAGGCGATACAGGTCAAAGCCCTTTCACCTCCCGACAAAAGGTTTAAGGCTTGATTGCGTTTGCCGGGCAGCTTGATTTCGATATCCACTCCTGCCGACATGTAGTCGCCGTCTTTTTCCAGGAGCAGACTGGCTTCCCCGCCGCCGAATATTTCCTGGCAGGTACGTTTGAAGCTCTCATTGGCCAATAACAGAAACTGGCTGAAATTTTTGGACATGATTTTTTCTGTTTCCAGCAACAGCTTCTCAAGGGCTTCCCGCGCTTCAAGTATATCAGAACTTTGCTGCTGCAGAAACTGCAGGCGGTCGTTCAGTTCCCGGTATTCGCTGATCGATTCCAGATCCACCGGGCCCAGCTGCTCTATTTCCTGTTTTA
>CAZRMB010000132.1:2388-6765 GCA_964600925.1 uncultured Syntrophomonas sp. | reverse complement strand
TGCTCCGCTGGCCGGAACGCTTTCAGACAAAGTCGGGTCCCGCAAAATGTTATCGTTGTCATTATTTGTAGCTGCCTGTTCTTTTATAATTCTTTCAACGCTTAATGAGCAGTTTGATCTTCCCAAGCTAATAGCCGGACTGTCCTTGCTGGGAATTGGCATGGGAATGTTCGGTTCCCCCAACAACAGTTCAATATTTGCCTCCGTGCCCAGAGAAAAAGCGGGTTATGTAGGCGGATTTATTTCCACCGTACGTAATCTTTCTTTCGCGGTCGGAACAGCTGGATCAGTCAGCGTTTTTTATCTGGTAATGAATGCCGCGCCTAAAAATACGGCTTATAACCATGCCTATATTCATGCCAGCAATATCGTGTATATTATTGCAGCAGCCATAGCCGCAGCAGGATTGATATTTTCCCTGCTGACCCGTTTGGGAGGAAATTCGGAAGAAAACCAATAAAATTAATTAAAGCGATCTCTTCATATTTTTTGACCTATTTTTTCAGTTCTGCTATAATACTAACTGCATGAGCGCCTGTAGCTCAGTGGATAGAGCACCGGCCTCCGGAGCCGGGTGCGGAGGTTCGATTCCTCTCAGGCGTACCATTTAGAAAATTGGCACTTTCAAGGATTCTTGAGAGTGCTTTTTTATGCCTGTCCCCGCGCTGTGTACCCCGTTAGACCAGGAAGTCAGGCTGTGTAACCGTGCATATTTTTTGGAATATTCTAAATTTTTTTGCGCAGAATATACATTCCGCTTATAATTAGCAAAGAACCTATTTTGTTACAGGGGAGGCTGGTACAAGATGAAAAAGGAAATGTCTAGTAATGACAATGTTAGATTTGAAGTTCGCCTGATTTTCAAAAATGTAAAATCCATAAATCTGGACAAGATGGCAGCATCCACCCGGCAATCATTGCATGACCTTTTGCAAATCCATGTTAAAAAAGTCGATATCAAACGCTATGGCCTGCTTATGACCGGCGAGGGTCGTCTTACGGATATTCTAGCGATATGCGGAAACTTTTACACATTGACCAACGAAGGCGGCCTGGAAATCGTATTGCATATAGGCAATATACCAACCTTCTATTTAGAAATGGGAAACATACACGATTTGAGGGAAGAACAAAACAAATATACTGTTCTTCCCCAATTTGATGATTCTGATTTGAGTGAGTCGGAAATCGATCAGTTGGGAAATTATTAAGTAGTACGTATAAGGAAAACTACTTGTAAGAGCGAATGGGGAGAAAACGCAGGTAGCGCACATTGGCAGGGTGGAATGATACGCTGCAAAGCAAGGTGTAAACTCTGGAAGCGCCGTATACCAAACGTTACGTATGGTACTGTGGGAGGTCAGCCACTCAATGAATGGGTAGCCGACCTCCCAAGTTATTATTTTTCTGCGGTGCGCAGATATTCAACCATTTTAGGCATGAAATACGGGATGATTTCATCCAGCATCTTGGGCATCAGTACATCCATGGTCTTGGGCATCAGATCCGGCATCTGCTCAGCCAGATAATCCGGCATCCGAATGGCTGCACCAACTTTCTCCAGCATTACCGGCATGACTTTGGGCATGATGTCCGGCATTAGCTTGGGAAATAATGACGGCATAACATTGGTCATCATTGAAATCATCGGTTCTTTAAATACATCCGGTGCTTTGATCACCATATTCATCATGCTGCGGTACATATCCGGCATGGCATTGATCAGTTCAGGGATCATGTCGGCCATTAAATCAGCCATTCCCCATGGAGTCATCAAACGGATCATCTGTTCAAAAACGCCCCATTTTTCATCAATGACGGCATTTGATTCAGGAATGTTATATCCCAATGACTCGGCCACCAGGGTAGACAGATCGCGAATCTCGATCGGCAGTCCCTGTAGGTCACGGGAGCGTTTCAACTGCACCCGGCAGCAGGGGCAGGCTGTAATCAGCGTATCTGCGCCGGTGTCAATGGCTTCCTGAATTCGTTTGGCACCGATAATTTCTGCCACATCCGGATCAGCTACCAGAGTTAAAACTGCCCCGCAGCAATGAGCTTCTTGCTTGTTAAAACGCATTTCGCGGAAGTTGCTGCCCGGAATCGCTTCGATCAGTGTTCTGGGTCCTTCATAGCGAACCCCGGCTCTCCCCATATGACATGGGTCATGATAGGTAACCTTGCGACCGATATCCCCCGTCAGTTTAAATTTGCCCTCTTCGATCAACTCCGCCAGCACATCAGCATAATGTTTGGCGTGAAACGGATAGTCAATCCCTCTTTCTTCTGCCCAGTGGCGGTAATAGATTTCCCAAACCAACCAACAGGCCGGGCAGGTAGTTATTATGGTATTGGCACTTAGCTTTTTCATGCTTTCAATATTTTTGGCTGCGGTTTCATCAAAAACCTCCCAGCGTCCTGATACCAGCATGGGAATTCCGCAGCATTGCTCATCCTTGCCGATATAACTGTATTCAACTCCAGCTTCTTTCAATATCAATGCAGTTGACTGGGCAACATCCTGTTCAACAAATGATGCAGTGCAGCCTGGGAAATATGCATATTCAGATTTATCCTTGATATATTCCCGGATTTCATCTGTCAGCCATCCGTCCCGATCTTTGGCATAGCTTCCCCAAATATTTCCCTGCTGGCGCATGGTATTGACCATGATTTCAAAAGGCGGGAAAGTATGAAACTTTCGTTTATCAATCAATTCCCCGCGCAGTGTCAGCCAGGAGGATTCGTTGGGCAGATCCAACTGACAGGTATGGTTGCACATTTCACAGGTAGTACAGGACATAAAATTGGTAACTGCCTTCTGGTCCCAGGTTTCCTCCCCTTCCAGAACCATTTTCAGATAGGTCCATTTGCCGCGCGGGGATTGTGATTCCCAACCTCGACCGTAATACTGGTCGCATTGGCAACACAGTAACCACACTGGGAACAGGCATAGGCATACCAGGCAATATCTCCAGGAATCCCTTTGCGTTCTTTAAATACTTCCCCGGCTTCTTTGCTTTTGGCCCAATTGCCAAATACTCGGATCAATGGTTCAAACGTATTGGCTAATTTCATAGCTCCTGAAATCAAAGTTTTATCATATACCTTGCCAGGATTCATGATCGACTGGGGATCGATCTCATTCTTAAACTTGATCACTTCCTCCAGTCTTTCCTTGCCCAATACCTTGTCAGCCAGACTGGTAAAATACAGACCGGTTGCATAGGGGCGTCCGCCATATTTCTGTGCAGTTTTCAGCGCCGTCAGCGACAAACCAAACGCCAGATTAAAATTGAATTTGCGTTCATCATGCGGTATGAATCCCAACAGAACAAAATCTTTACGGTTGGTTGCAAAGCCTTCGAGAATAAACGGATGTTTGATTTCCTCATTGGTTTCACGGATCACTTTCGCCAATTTCTCCAGC
Organism: uncultured Syntrophomonas sp.; assembly: GCA_964600925.1. GTDB lineage: Bacteria > Bacillota > Syntrophomonadia > Syntrophomonadales > Syntrophomonadaceae > Syntrophomonas_B. Next base: position 3,335 of record CAZRMB010000132.1, on the reverse strand, counting down.
GGCACAACCACTTCACTGGGGATTAATGAGGGTGAGATACGCTTGGCCCGCATTGGTTCAAAACGGGCAGCCCATTCGTGTTGGGCAATTTCCTCTGATAAAAATGCTCCGTTATTGGCGGTGACCAATTCTTGGACATCATTCATGATCAAGTCACAACGGTTTGACGTACAGGAGAGAATCACAATATATTTTTCCGGTATGATCACTTTGTGTTCATGTTCATTTGGTTTGCCGTGGTGCAAATGAGGCGGCAATTTGTTCTTCATTCGGGCTGCCTCAGGGTTGATAAAGCTTACCGACCACAGCATGACTTTGCGATGATAAAGTCCTTCCATAAACGATGCCATATTTTCAAGCGTATCAAAGGCAACGGCATTGACATGCATGGCTAATAACGGTTTAACACGAATGACGAGTTGACTGATAAACCCGGTGATTCCGTTCATATCACTGATCAGTGACAGATCCTTGCCGGTAAACTCTCTCACATTGCCATCCGGCATAACCACCCGGGCTGAAATAACATTGTCCGAAAAATACCCAAATTCATAACTGCCAATACCGGCTCCGCCCTGGGCCAGCCATCCGCCTACCGTGGAAGCAGGAAAACTGGTGGGATAAAGAGCCAGCGTAAGATTCTTCTGATTCAAATGGTATTCAAGTTCTTTCCATACGACGCCTGCTTCGACTGTGGCAGTTCGCTGCTCGGGATCAATGGTGATAATTTTATTCAAACGATTAAATTCTACCATTAATCCGCCTTCCACCGGCAGTACTCCACCGTAACCGGAAGTTGCTTTGCCGCGCGGGGTAAGATTTAATTTTTCACGTTGTGCCAGTTTCACCAGCTCAATCAATTCCGTCTCAGAATTCGGCTGTACGATCGCATCAGGTATCGGATTGCCTACCAGCGGTTTGACCATGGAAGGCATGGTTCCCATATC
>CAZRMB010000132.1:0-2288 GCA_964600925.1 uncultured Syntrophomonas sp. | reverse complement strand
CAGGTATCGGATTGCCTACCAGCGGTTTGACCATGGAAGGCATGGTTCCCATATCATGGGCATAAATTTTTCGCTCCAACGGATCAAAATTCACACGATTGGCAAACTGATTCTCTAACTCTTTTTTTACTTTGGAATCCATATTGCGCATAAATTTAATCCCCCTATTCCTTTTACAGTTACTCTTAGCTTGCACATAAATTTGCATTTCGATAAGAAATTTGTAAATACCTTGTGAGTTCATGTTAGCATAAGAAATTATATTTGTATAACCACCTGCGGTATAATTGTTAAGGATAATAAAGGCACCATTAGAGCAAATATGATCGATAAAATACAATTAACTTTATGAAGTAATTCAAGATAACTCATTGGTATACTAATTTGAGAAATTTAAAGAAGGTGCAGGCATGAATTTTATTTATTTTTATCTGACCGATATTGGAAATATTGGAGTCGAAGAAAATGGTCGGGGCATAACCAATCTGTACTTGCCGGGAGCACAGATACCCCCCGAAATAGTCGAGGAGGAAACATCCATTCTTTATGATGCCGGACAGCAATTGCAGAATTATTTCATCGGCCAACAAAGAGAATTTATACTTCCGCTATCACCTGCGGGAACTGAATTCATGCGAAAGGTATGGAACAATCTCTTATCGATACCCTATGGAGAAACCAGATCATACGCTGAAGTCGCTCGCTTGATCGGTAATAAAAAAGCATGTCGGGCAGTGGGGTCGGCCAATCATCGCAATCCTCTCCCGATCATTGTTCCCTGTCACCGGGTGATCGGGTCTGACGGCAAACTGGTCGGTTATGGGGGCGGATTAAAAATCAAATCATATTTACTTGAGTTGGAAAAGTATTATTCGAGTCTTGATCAGGTTTGATCTGCGATATAGTTTTGTAACACATTGATGGGAATAGCCAGCGTACGATTTTCACGCAGCTCCCCTGTTTTCATCTCCGTACTTGCAAAGACAATACCAACCGCCTCAGCCTGGCCGTTTAATACCGGACTTCCGCTATTACCGGGGTTCGCCGGGACATTGACGTCGAAAACCAGAGTTTGATTGTCCTTGGTAAAATGATATTGGCCAACTTGACCACGTTGGGCAATTTTTTGCAGTCCCAGCGGATTTCCTATGATCGTTACTTGATCACCGTTATTGGGACGTCCTGTTTCATTAACTGTAACAACAGGCAGATTTTTGCTGTTTAAATCAATTATAACTAAATCAATGCCTTCCACTGCTATATATTTAGTAACATAAAATGTTCTGCCATCACCAAAAGTAATTTTAATATTTTGGGAACCTTCAACAATATGATGATTGCTAATGATCCTTCCCTTTGAAGATATATTGAAGCCGGTTCCCTGACGAACAGAATGAGCAAGCGCATTACCTGCCTCCGCTTCAATTGAAACCACGGCAGGTTTGGCGGCGGTTACGATCTGGTCGCTGCTTAATCGGGCGTTGTCTTTCATAAAATCAAACCGTCCGGCTATAAATATTTGCAGATCAGGCAGAGATAAAGCTGTAAAAGCTGCAATTAACAGTATTGTAACGAAAATGATCAGGAAATGATTTTTCTTGCCGGAGGATTTGTTTTTATGTTCTTTAAATTCCTGCTCGGCCAGATTCCATTCCCAATCTTTAGGCTCATCATATTTAATTGGTTTTTCATCTTTGCGATCCATCTCGATTAACCTGCCTAAAATTTATTTATCATTAACGACGGAAATTTTTGTTTTAAGTTCATTCATTCATTTATAATTAACAATAACAAATATTTTAGTAATGGAGGATAAAAAATGGCTGAATATGAATTTTTAAAATTAAATATGGATGGACCAATCGCAACCGTCACCCTAAGCCGTCCGGATCGGATGAATGCCATGGGGATCGGCCCCTGGAATGAAATTCATCTTGTTCAGGATGAAATCGAAGCCAATCGCGATATCCGGGTGGTGATCATTAAAGCAGATGGACCTCATTTTTCAGTTGGCATAGACCTCAAGGATTTAGCTGGGTGCAGTTCTGACTTTGTTATCGATAACATCAATAAACTGCAGCGCACTTATACCCGCTGGCAGGAAATGAACGCTGTAGTCATCGCCGCAGTGCATGGATTGTGTTTTGGTGCTGCAACTGAAATGCTTTGCGCCTGTGATATTCGGGTTGCATCCGATGATGCAAAATTCGGGATGCAAGAGGTTCGCTTCGGATTAAGCCCTGATATGGGAGGGTCTCAACGTCTGCCCAGATTGATCGGAGCAGGAC
>CAZRMB010000131.1:3812-6812 GCA_964600925.1 uncultured Syntrophomonas sp. | reverse complement strand
GTGAAAACCGACTAAGCGACTTTGTAATCACCAGATCGATCAGCCCGGCATCGCAGTCCGCAATCAGACGTCGAAACTCAGGGCGATCGTTTTTTGTACCAGTGACCCCTTCGTCCGCATATACACCAACGTACTTCCATTCGGGATTGTGCTGGATATGCGTCCTGTAATAACCGACCTGAGCCGCCAGCGATTCGATCATGCTTTCCTTTTCAATCGAAACCCGGGCATATGCCGCGACACGCGTTCTGGGCCGAATGGCCGGTATTGTCGGTTTTCTTGTATGGATGACCCTTGCCATATTCCCTCCAGTCATGTCGCATATTACCTCAGTTTTCAAGGTGTATCAACCATTATTTCCGATGTTTCAGGCATGGTTTTCTCAATCATTACACGAAAATTGCGAATCGATGGTACAGTGAGACCGTCTGCCTCCGTTGTGCGCAAATGCGCACAACGGGGATATTGCTGGAAAATTCATCGTTCACCTAGCCAATCATTTTCATCCACCCAAGCGCAGATAATCAGGCCAGTTGTGGACGAACACCCCATACGGGCACCGATCAAAACGATACGTCAGCGATCGCCCCCGGTTAACCCTCCGAATAGTGAATTGTGTTTTATTATCATCTCATGATCGAAGGCTTTGAATTCTCCTTTTGAAAGGAGCCCCCGCTCCATCATGCTTTTCGCTACCGCCATTACCGTCCGATAACTCATTTCACGCTTAAATTGCTCGTTTGTCATGCAATCTTCCTTTTCTGAAGCGATAAGCGATGTAGCAGGCGTGGCAGCAAAATTTCCGATGGTTGTTAGGATAATCTTCAAAGCTTTTGCCGCAATATTCACATGCGATTGTCTCCGCCGTTTTCTTTATACCTGTATTTCGGTGTGCGCTCCACCACGACCGGCGGCAGACTGTAGAACAAAAATTCTGATACTTCCTTCCAGCAACCTGTGAAATGGAAGCACCACAATTTCTGCAATGCTCCGAATCGGCTGTTGCGCCCACTCCTTCTGAAGGGTGAAAGTCGTTCCGCTGACAAATGGATTTAACCGTGTTCCGCGACAATTTTAGTATATCGCTGATCTGGGTATAGCTCTTCCCGGCAAGTCGGAACCGCCGGATTTCTTCCCGTTGAACGTCTGTCATTGATTCCTCCCCGAATAATAGAGAGCATTCCGAAGATATGCTCTAAAATTGTGTTTCCGTTAAAAAGGCACGGCCGTTTGTCCGGACCTTCTCTATAGTTTCTAATCCAGGGTACGGCCGTTTGGCCGGGCCCTCTCGATCATCAGCTGCATTGAGGTCTGGTCGTACGTCCAGACCTTCCAGCCTATTTTCTTCTCATAGTCAGAAGCCGCTCCATGACGTCGTCCTGCGGCGTTGCGCCAGTATACCCGGTGGAACAATTTTCTTTGACGATCTGATAAATTTCATACCAGAGCCGGTTCGTCTGATTCATATACGATTGGCTCATACTTACATATGGCGACGCTATCGCCATCTGCGTAGTCGGATGTTTTGCCAAGTAGCCTGTATTTGAGATAATTCCCTCGCAATGAATCCACCGCGCAGCTGCCATGGAATAGCGCTCCAACACTTGTGGGGAGACCAGCGCGGAGCACCCCCGGTCATTCAGCCATTCCCATGTGATTTTGTAAATCTCCGCCGCTTGTAGAGTCGTACCGTCCCGTTGAACGGCAGACAACATTGCGCTCGGCAGCGGCATCTCCTCACCCCGGAACTCCACTGCATTCGAAAACTCTAAAACGGTTAGCTTCCTCTTTCCAGGATTCCCATCCAATATCTTCTCAGCTAGCGGTTTCGGTGGTCTTCCGCCTTGGCCGGGCGCCGGGCCTCGTCTTCCCATATAAATTCCTCCCTTCAGATGCGATTGGTTTTATAAAATGTCTGTCCGGTTTCATATTTCAGGGGTGTGACGCACGGCACACCCCTGAAATTCGACGGCCCTTTTTTATGCGCTTTGCCGTTCATATCAATATGATCCCAGCCACCATTGGATAAGGTGCGGGCGTTTGCCCGTACCTTTAACCCGTCCAAAATCTGATTAATAAGATTGAAGGTAGACTCGTTCGAGCACACGTTGCTATGATTTTCAAGTGCTAGATTACATTTGATCGACCGGGGTCAAATCTATATTTGTCAGGGTGCGGGCATTCGCCCGTACCCTCAAAATATCAATAATCAGGTTAAGATTGATCACCTCTGTTTTGATCATAATCTGCCAGGGTAAGCGCGTTTGCGCTGACCCTGCCTGTATTTCATATTTCGATCATTAGGAGTATCAATCACCATGACTCTGTTTTTAGTCTGTCTGTTATCTTCATTAGGGTAGGGCCGTTTGATCCTACCCTGCCGCATATTTCGTTTTCAGGGTATGCTCGTACGAGCATGCCCTGCCACAGATTCGTTTTTCAGGGTAGGATCGTTTGACCCTACCTTGCCGCAACATTCGTTTTCAGGGTATGGTCGTACGACCATACCCTCGATACCGAATCAAGAGATCTACTTTCATCTACCATTGGACTTTCCAGTAATTCGGCTCTATTTGCCCAAGCGTGTAACCCGTAAAACTTATTGGCCTATTCCCCCTAAAACTTTCGCGAATTTTCGTACGCGACCCCGCCACGTTGTCCTTAAATTTAAGCTTTGGAGATTAATAGTCCCCCGCCGGTCAAATATTTTCAGGTAATTGAATTATTTTCGCCCCACATGCTTTTCGTATGATTTACGATTGTAGTCATATGTCTTTCTGCTCGTCATGATCGCTTAAGATAGAAACAAGCACAGGCGAGAATTCAAGTCGTGCGCGTTGTGGTTAGACTTATCATTCCTTTACGGAAACCCGGAAATGGCACCCGTAAATCCTTGTGGCAGGATGTGGCAGGTTTTTAAGTCCTCTCTATACGAGAGCTGTTTTTACAATAACCTTTTTTCCTGCCACATCCTGCCACATCCTGCCACATCCTGCCACA
>CAZRMB010000131.1:0-3712 GCA_964600925.1 uncultured Syntrophomonas sp. | reverse complement strand
TCCTGCCACATCCTGCCACATCCTGCCACATCCTGCCACAAACATAATTTCCGAAATTTAAGCGTATCAACCAACGTCCGAAACCCGCCGGGAGACACGTTGCTGAATGTTGCAGGTTTTAAAGTCCTCTCTATACGAGAGCTGTTTTTTAAACAACCTTTTAACCTGCAACATATTGCAACAAAGGCTTGTCTGCAATAAACTGATGCGTGAAATGTACTAAACGCTCAAAAGGCATATGATGCAAGTTGTTGCAGGTTTTAAAGTCCTCTCTATACGAGAGCACTTTTGAAACAACCTTTTAACCTGCAACATCTTGCATCATAGATCAATCAAACGGTATTCCCTCCTTGATATCGGTGAATCCATTCGTATCAAAACGGAGCTTGTACCCGATAAAAATCGTCGTTAACGCTCCTCCTGATCGCGGTCGCTTTCGTTCTATACGTCCATACACAGCCAATGCCTGCTTGATATTTCTCATGTTCTCGGCATAACATCCGTTCGCGTCGCACCATCTTTGATACCGTGCGTAAATCGTCGCAGTCCGTTCTTCGCTATTCGCATCAGGCTCCATCTCATCCTCGACGAACAATGCGAACTTATCGCTTTCATGCTGATAATGTTCCGTAGCGCCGCGCACCACTTGTGGCATTTTCAGCTTTTCTGTTTCCAATCTGCGATATCCATCCAGCAACCAGTTCAGGATCGCGCTCTGGTTTTCCGGTTCTCTAAACTTCTGCTTAAGGGTCGTATCCTGTTGATTCTCTTCAAAATGACGCTCAAATGGGATAATGATAATCCTTCCGCTGGAAAAGAGCGTATTATCCGTAACAACCGGCAGATAGTTCGTGTTCATGTAGATTTTGAACTGCGGACGGAAGTCGAAGCTGTTTTCGTGCAAAAACCGCGCATTGAGCGTATCGTTCCCCGTCATACTCTTCAACTGCGCGGCATTGAGCAGCATCCCTTTGCTCGGTTCCGAGATATTGGCAAACCGGATTCCCGCCAGCCGAGCAATATCCTCAGTTGGATTCTGGCTGCTGACATTCTGCTTCATACTGATTGTCTCGGGACGTACGGTGCTTCCGTAATCACCCATAACCGATAGCACGCTTTCCATAAGCGTTCCCTTACCGTTCCGTGTCGTTGCGCCGAAAAGGATGAACATACACTCAAACTGAGTATTGCCGCTCAAGGCATAACCCAACGAACGTTGCAGAAACTCCGCCCTCTCCCTGTCGCCACTCATAATCTCGTCGACGAACGCCTCAAACCGCTCACATCGTGCGTCCGGGTCGTAAATGACATCCGAAATCTTTGTCAGTTTATCCTCGGGGTTATGGGGGAAAAACTCCATCGTCTTTAAATGCAGCGTACCGTTGCTGCAGTTAAATAAATAGGGATCTGCGTCGAATTTCGTCATGCTGGTCAAATATACATCCTGCGCGTCCTTTAGAATGATCTCCCGGGTATGGCGGCTTTGCCATTTTTTCGCATATTCGATATAGTCCCTTTTCACGTCACCATCCAGAATATCGACGGCATAGACCAGCAGCGCATCTGCGAGTCTTTTACATAGCGCCATCGTTCGTAAATTTCCGATGTCCGGTTCCCATCGCTTCCCGTTGAAAACAAACCATAACTTCCGTTCCGGTATATATCGGATGGTATCCTTGTAGAAATCCGCAAAAAGGTTGCTGCTGCCAATGTCCGTCCTCGGATAAGATTCTTTGCATTCGGGCTTTAGCGAGTATAGAAGCGGCGGTACCACAATGACGCCTCTCCTTACTTGTTGCTCAACCGTCGGCAGCGCTGTAGCCTGTTGCAGGGTATCCCGGATCCATGAACGAAACCGGTTCGTATCCCCGACCAGAAGCTCGTTGGGATCCTTATAGCCTTCCGGTGTGGTCAGAGGCAAATGTGCAATGCCAATAGTTTTCAACTGCTCACAGAGCTTCTGCGCAGCTTCCCTGCCGGGTTCGTCACGATCCATGCAGACGATCAGCGCAGGGATCGACGATCTCTCTTTCAGCGCGTCTATGAGCTTCCTGGTTCCCGTCCCACATATAGCGACAGCGTTTGCACCCTCCTGCATGATCGATAAGGCGCAGAGCGCGCTCTCGACGACGAAAACCGGCTCCTCCTGATCGAGCGATTCTTCGTAGAACAGCGGTTCCGATCCGGCATCTTCCGTGCGCGGTTTATAGAATTGCTTCCCGACGATACATCGGCAAGTATAATAATCCGAGTTTGTGCCGTACGGTATGACGACCGCGTTGCGAACTTCATCATATCCGAATCGAAATTTCAGCATACTTTCACCGGTAAAACCGCGCGATTCCACATAATCCCGTGCGGGTAGCGTGACCCCGAATGTGAGTATTGACGAATCTATATACTCTGCCAATCTCGCATGATCGATGATTTGCTGTTTCTTTATCACTGGTACTGCTCCATAAACATGAAATACCTCCAAAATTTGCTGTGCCGCTTCGGTGACGCTGACGTTTCGCAGCTTCGCCACCAGATCGATTGCGTCGCCGGACGTGTCGCAACCAAAGCACTTATAGTGATCTTTCGTGAACGAAAGGGATGGCGTTTTGTCGTTGTGAAACGGACACTTTGTTTTCCTGTTGTGTACCTCCAATCCAAGCCACCGAGCGACTTCTTCAATGTCTACGGCTTGACGGATCTGCTGAAAGTCGATCAAATGTTATCCTCCCTCCGATCAGAAGGTAAGGGCAAACGCCCTTACCTTCCATCTTGCCATTGCTTCTGCATAGTATTAAGTAATGATTTGACTCTTGTAGAGGGTACGCGCAAACGCGCTTACCCTGATTTTGTTCTTCATACAACCGCGGGCAAACAGAACCATCGGCGTCGGCGTGATTTCCCGCAGGTATGGCCCCAACAAGATCGCCAGTCGAATCCGCTACAGCCGGTCAGGCAGGGTTGCTCCCGGTGTAACTCGAAAGATGAAAAAGAGCACTCGTTCAAAGTGCTCTTTGCATAATCGGACGGCCCCTGCGTTTTACAATGCTTCTACCGTTATCGTATTGTACTGTTGAGATCAATTCCCGACCTATCGCCGCAGCATACGGGGTTAAATCGATCACCCCGTCTTCGCGTCGCGGCTGCATATTTCCAAAGTAACGCTGCCGCTCACTTTGATTTTTTTGCTCCGGTCGATCCGTTTCGGGCTCCTTCGGATGCGTTTGCCGAAATCGCTTATACTTCCTGCTGTTGCCTCTGGGCATACTTATCCCCTACGATTATTTCGGCTTCACCAAGGTTTCTCTCCTCAGTCAGGTGCTTGCCGCCGCCCTTGAAATTCACTTTGCGTTCAATCATTACCTGCGTGCCTCGCGATCCAGTCCATGAACTGCTCGACGGGAATGGCGATTCGCTTTCCAATCTTCAGTGTCGGAAACCCCGGTCGCTTCGTCAGCTGATACGCAGTGTAGGCACTCACACCTAAATGCTTCGCCATTTCTTTTACATTCATTGCGATCTTATCCATGTCTACCTCCCAATCTGCAGCGACAATTGCGTTTCTCGCTACTACATGTAGTATATATGCGTTTTTCGCAATCGTCAATATGTTTTAATGAATTAATTGTTAATTTGCGCAATATTATTTTATTGTATTGCTCTTTGCGTTAATCGCAATTATAATAGCAATGAGGTGTAATGATATGTTTGGTGAACG
>CAZRMB010000130.1:5293-6831 GCA_964600925.1 uncultured Syntrophomonas sp. | reverse complement strand
GTAGTAACCGGGGTCTTGGGAAGAACGGAGAAAGGAAACTGGAAACTGGATACCGTTACCTTGCGAGGCCCGGCAGGTCCGCATTCCATCCATGCCCTTGCCCACTCCCATCGCAACTTTTACATTTAGCGTTCATCATTTTACATTTATCATTTAAAAAAACGGGGCGCCCGCTTCCAGCAGGCTGCCCCGTTTCAATTAACGCAATAAAGCGTGAGAAGTTACGCCGCAGCCTGCTGTTGCGCAGGAACCAGCGCAAAGTCCACCACCAGGCTGTCGCCGGAAACGGCTGTTACCGTGATGGCAGCAGGTACCTCATAGCCATCGAGATGGCAGCTTACGGTATATGTACCGGCTTCCAGTTCTTCAATTACATATACACCGTCTTCATCAGTTGTTTCGATAGTTTCGGGTGTGAGGAGGTTGATGACCGCATTGGCCAGTGGCAGTCCTGTGGCGCTGTCGGTCACCGTGCCGGAGATTTCGCAGAGTTCGGCATCGGTGCCGCCATTTCGCGACCGTTTATACCTCCTCTTTCTAAGGAACATGTACTGACTAAAAAATTCCGGGAAATCATCCTCAAGATACCTCACATATGTATCCAGTTGCCTCTTAAGTATCTTATTATTGGTTTTAATAAGCACCCTGAGGTCCTGGCGGCTCTTCCTCCTGTCAGACAGGCGGTAGCCGGTAATGTCGAGCGTTTCACCGTAATTGTTCATCATCGTTTGAAAAGCTGAAAGCCGTTCGTCGGTGAGGGAAGCACCCAAGCCGCTGTTTTTAAGTGCCAGCAGTTCGTTGTACACATGCACGGAATTCTCGTAAAGCTGGTAAGCCGAACATTTCTTCCATTGCGTGTCATAGTTCATCAGGGTAACAAGCAACGTCTGGTTGTCGATATTGGTGGCAATAGAAATACCTATACCCAGTATTTTCGACAATTCCTTACGTAAGCGGTTCTCGCTATCCATCTTTGGGGTTCTCACGGTGGAAACCGGCCGCATCAGCTGCGACAGAATTTCCCCGATCCAGGAGGTGTTTGCGAAAAAGGCATCGCGCGCCGGCAGAATATCTGCCTGTTCATTGAATGCTTCAGCATGGTTGTCAATGACATAACCGATTGCTTTGAAGCTTTGGTGTTTTTCGATTTCTGTTTTCACTTTTGAAAACTTTTTATTGATGAATAATAATTTGATTCAGGGCTGTCCTTATTTTTACCTGTCAACCGGCCAAAAAAAGGTGTGCCTCTATATATCTGTAAAATTCATGACAAAAACACTGTTTAACTCTCTGACATATAATAATATATAACTATATGGCAAACTGCTGGATATATGAAGGAAAATTGCCCGAACCAAGGAGTTTTTTGACCGATAAATGACCTCATGTGATTGAATAATCAAACATGATGATTTCCGGCAAAGAATTGCGGAAACACTGACAAGAATTGCGGAAACACTGACAAGAATTGCGGAAACACAAACAAGAATTGCGGAGACACGAACAAGAATTGCGGAGACACGAACAAGAATTGCGGA
>CAZRMB010000130.1:0-5193 GCA_964600925.1 uncultured Syntrophomonas sp. | reverse complement strand
AACAAGAATTGCGGAAACACGAACAAGAATTGCGGAGACACAAACAAGAATTGCGGAAACACGAACAAGAATTGCGGAAACACGAACAAGAATTGCGGAGACACGAACAAGAATTGCGGTGACACGAACAAGAATTGCAGTAACTCTAACAAAAACTCAGGAAAGTGTCCAAAAAAGTGTGTAAATAGTGTTTGACTACGCCAGTTTTTTGACCATTTGACACAAGGAGGAAATTTTATATATTAACATTGTTGTTAATAAATTTTTTACATTGTTTATATAATTGATAATTAATCATATAGAAAGTAATAATGGAGAAATTAATTCTATCAACCAATAAAAAATAAATTTAGAAAGAGTCTAAATTGTCTATACAATTCAAAAATTCGTCCAAATAGCGAAAACAAAATCCGGCATCAGAGATTACCAGGCTTGGAAATGCAATTCGCTAAAATTTTCCCGGCAGCTAACATTTCAAAATATTTTCTCATTTTCCCCCTTTAAAATCAAGGGATTCAGAGCGCATAAATAAAATCGTGCGAAAAATGTGTCCGACAGAATTAATAGGTCTATAAAGGGCCTAAAATAATTACCCGCGAAGCATTTATAAAACCGGGACCTATTCATCTGAAATGTTTAATCAATGGCTGATTTTGTTTAACAAATTTCAACATACTGATTACCTGATTGTTTATAACTCAATTTGGTTGCAGTGAAATGCGTGTTTAACTTTGCCATACAGTATTTGAACTAATCTTTAACCTTTAATGAAGTGCCTGCAATGACAAAAATTAAATTACCCTTTGAAAAAGATGGCTGAATTTAAGGACCTCAAAAAAGCTAAAGTAACTGAGTTATTATCGCTGATAGCAATTGAAGAAAATTCCTGCGGAATTTCGAAGCCGGCACTGGCAGAATTTGTTGGCAGGTATAATGAACGATTCTGGAACATCTGCAAAGAAGTTACAGGCAAAAAGCAGAAGTTTTATCTCAACCTTGACCTGAATACCTACCAGGACGCATTCGCCAAAGTGTGCGAAGAAGCAGGCTCGTTTAAGAAGCTCCTCAGGAATGCCGGAGATGCCGATATTGACAGGGTTATACTTGCGTGGATGGGCGAATTCGCGCAGCAGGCTATGGACAATATTATTAAGAGAGAAGACGAATTCAACTCGGCACACAAGCTCGTGGGGGAATACGACAAATATGAGGCGCATCATTTCGAAATGCAGCTTTCGACTGATGAAATAAAAGAGAACGCGAGAGCTGAGGAAATGGAGAGGCTTGAGATGCTGGATGATAAAAAGAAGCTTGATGAAGCCCTGGCAAGGCTGAGCAGGCGTGAGCGTGAAATACTGCTCGAATATTTTAAGCCCAAAGGCAAAAGAAAGTACATACCTGAGGCGAGAATTGACTATCTTTGCAGCCGGTGGAAAATTACCAGGGAATACCTGCACCAGGTAAAACACAGGGCTTATCTGAAGGTAATACGCCATTGCATCGGCAATGAAGAAAACAAGGAAACAAATACGGGAAGCATCCATTCCGGCAGAACGAAAGCTGGAACAGAGGCTTGATTTCCTGCTTCATACTACCGGCCACCTGTTCCCGGTTACACCTGAACAAGTTGAAGCATTCGAAAAACTTGGCATAAAACATCCGCTTCCCGATGCATGTAACGACATTGATGCAATATTCAAGAGAGTGAAAAAATCCTGAACAAACACTGTATAAATAGTATTTAAAGCGGATATAAATCCGCTTTTTTTAAAATCTTATTGCGTATATAAGGAACACCTAACTCATCGTCATAATCAAAGCCTGGATAACCAATCCAATAAGCCTCCATGCGTACCTTCCGCACCAAAGTTGACCTCTCCATCCTGGCCTTTACGCTCTTCTTCCTGCTTATCCCGGTAGCCTTTGCCTTGTATTTCGGGCAGTGGATTGTGATGGCGGTATTGCTGCTGTTTGCCGGAGGGGTTGTATATTCCATTGTTTCCATCCGTTACACTATAACTGGCAGCCGCCTTATCAACCGTTCATTTCTGTCGAAAACGCAGGTAATTGCGATAGCCGACATTGCCGAAGTACGCCCGTCAAGGGATATTATTAGTGCACCGGCTGCGTCCTTCGACAGGTTGCTTATCCGTTACAATAAAAAGACAGTGCTTATTTCACCGGTTCGAAAGGACGAATTTATCGGCCAACTTTTACTGATTAACCCAGAAATAAAAGTGAAGCAGTGATTGCGGAGCAGGATTTAATAAGTTGCATTAACCAAGATGAGTATGGATTGATTTCAATGATTTTAACCAGATAGTTGTCTAAGCAAATTTTATTTATACATTTACGAAGTTATAATATAATGTATTTGGCTGTGGATAAGAAATCATTATCCGAGAGGGATATATGTTCTAAGTTTATTACACCGGCTCTTATAAAAGCCGGGTGGGATATCAACAGGCAGGTACTTGAAGAAGTATCGTTTACCGATGGTAAAATATTCGTCAGAGGTAAACTGACTGCACGCGGGAAACGCAAACGTGCCGATTATATTCTCTATTATAAGCCTAACATTCCCATCGCTATTATAGAAGCCAAGGATAATAATCATTCCGTCAGGGCCGGACTGCAACAGGCATTGGAATACGCCTCAATACTCGACATTCCGTTTGTTTTCAGCAGCAATGGTGATGGTTTTGTTTTCCATGATAAATCGGCTCATGATTCGCTTATCGAAAAAGAGTTAAGTCTTGATGAATTTCCATCTCCGGCTGATTTATGGGATAAGTATAGCCGGTATAAGGGAATTGACAAGCCTGAAATCAGTCAGGTGGTGACCCAGGATTACTATTTTGACGGATCAGGCCGGAAGCCCAGGTATTACCAACAGATTGCTATCAATCGTACAATAGAGGCTATTGCAAAAGGACAAAACCGGATTTTGCTGGTGATGGCTACCGGCACGGGCAAGACTTATACAGCTTTTCAAATCGCTTACAGGTTATGGAAGGCAGGACTTAAAAAGCGAATTCTTTTCCTTGCCGACCGTAACGCATTAATTGGTCAGGCTCAACGTGGCGATTTCAAGCACTTCCGCGACAAAATGACCATCGTCAAAAACAGGGTGGCGGACAAATCATACGAAGTGTATCTTGCCTTATATCAGGGTATTTCAGGTGTTGAAGAAGAAAAGAACATTTACAAGCAATTCAGTCGCGATTTCTTTGACCTGATCATTATAGACGAATGCCATCGTGGTTCAGCAAAGGACGACAGCGCCTGGCATGAAATCCTGATGTATTTCAACCGGGGCACTCATATAGGCTTAACGGCCACACCCCGTGAAACGACCGAGATCAGCAATATTGAATATTTCGGCGATCCGATATTCACATACTCTTTGAAACAGGGAATTGAAGATGGATTCCTGGCCCCTTACCGGGTTATCAGAATAGGGCTTAATGTGGACCTTGAAGGCTGGCGGCCGGAAAATGGGAAAAGAGATAAAGACGGTTACTTAGTTGAAGACAGGATCTATAACCGGAAAGATTACGACAAAAGCCTTGTGATAGATGAAAGGACAGGAGTTGTTGCCCGAAAAATCACAGAGTACTTAAAAGATTTTGACCGTTTTGCAAAAACTATTGTTTTTTGCATGGATATTGATCATGCAGAACGGATGAGAACCGCTTTGGCCAATGAGAACACGGATCTTGTGGCAGAGAATTATAAATATGTGATGCAGATTACGGGTGATAATGATGAAGGCAAACGCGAACTCGACAATTTCACCGATCCCGAACAACGATACCCTGTAATTGCCACCACCTCTGAACTGATGACAACCGGTATTGATGCTGTTACCTGCAAAGTGATCGCCCTTGATGCAAACATTGCATCAATGACCAAGTTCAAGCAGATCATAGGCCGTGGAACGCGAATTGACGAAGAATACGGTAAAACATATTTTACTATCCTGGATTTTCGGAATGCCACTGATCTTTTCGCCGATTCGCAATTTGATGGTGAACCGATAAAAATAAAAGTTATCAAAGAGGATGAGCCGATCAGGGATTACTTCCCTGATGATCCAGAAGAGGATGATGGAGATGATGTTCCCACATTTGAAGAGCCCCCGGTCACAACACTGAGAACGCCTGATGGCGGGCCCAACCCGGCCAAAAATCCCAGGCCAAAGGTTTATGTTAACGGAGTGGATGTTTCGATATTGATTAGCCGTGAATTATACTTTGACCAGAATGGAAAGCCTATAACAGTCAGCTTAAAGGACTATACTAAGGAAATTATTAAGGGGCAATTCGCAACGCTGAACGACTTCCTTAACAGGTGGAACTCGACGGATAAAAAGACAGCCCTCATTGAAGAACTCCGGCAGCAGGGGGTTCTGGTTGAAGCATTGTATAATGCAGTAAACAAAGAGGTTGATTTGTTTGATTTGATTTGTCATGTAGCCTACGACCAGCCGCCTATGACCCGAAAGGAACGCGCCAACAATGTGAAGAAAAGGAATTATTTCACAAAATATGGCGAACAAGCCCGTAAAGTATTAGAGAACCTCTTAGATAAATATGCTGATGAAGGTATCTCCGATATCGAATCATTAGAAGTTCTCAAAGTTCAGCCATTCACTGAATTCGGGTCGCCTGTGGAAATTGTAGGCTCGTTTGGCGGTAAAAATGAATATCTGAACGCAATTCATGAATTAGAAAGCGAACTCTATAAAACAGCATAAGAATGAATAATGAAGTCCGGAATGTACTTATTGAAATTTCCCGAAATAGAATTAAAAATTACATTCACTATCAGGAGTTATCAGATAAATGTGATTTGAAATTAAATATGCGGGATAATCCCCAGGACAGGCTGGAGATTGGAAGAATATTGGGCGAAATATCTGAATTTGAATATGATAATGGGAGACCATTATTATCGGCTCTTGTTATTACGAAGGGTGGTGAAGAGGGAGATGGATTTTTTAAATTATGTGAAAGCCTGGGTATGGGAAGTTGGAAGAGACTGAAACGAGACCCAACTTTTACCTCTTCTCATATGAATAAATGTTATGATTTCTGGCTAAAGGATAGTAATTATAAAAAGTATAAAGACATTTAGATGGCAAACCTATCCGGCGTAATAAAAAGCATCCGCGATATCATGTGGCAAGAC
>CAZRMB010000129.1:0-6841 GCA_964600925.1 uncultured Syntrophomonas sp. | reverse complement strand
CATTGAAAAAATGGCCTGGATGAATGGCCATTATCTGGCGGAGCTCTCCAGTGAAGAGATCTTCTCCATGATTGAAGCCGATGCTCAAACGCGTGGTTGGCTCACAACTGACAACTATGACTACTTTATAAAAATCATAGATTTGCTGCGTAGCCGGGTTCGAGTCATTCAGGACTTGCTCCCCAGTGCCAAATATTTCTTTGCTGCACCGGAGCATTATGATGAAAAGGGTGTGGAAAAATATTTCCGCCAACCAGGCTGCATTGAAAAATTGGCTGCAGTCAAATCACTCATGGATATTCAGCCATTAACGGCTGGGCAAGTAGAGAATGCCATCCGTTCCAGTGCTGAACTTATGGGGCTGAAAGCGGCTGACCTGATCCATCCCACCCGGCTGGCCTTGTCTGGCCGGACCAATACACCAGGTCTTTTCGAGATCATGGAGCTGCTGGGTCCGGAAGTATGTTCCGACAGACTTGCCCGGGCGGAAGCCTATATCAAGGCACTGATATAATTCGTCATTTTTTACGAAAGCTTCATTTAAACCTTTGACATTATATATAGCCTGTATTATAATATTTTTTGCGCGGAACAATAGCGCATTGCAGCCGAATGGTGTAGTGGTAGCACGACTGACTCTGGATCAGTTCGCCAGGGTTCGAATCCTTGTTCGGCTGCCATTTTTATGGTCCCATCGTCTAGAGGCCCAGGACGCCGCCCTCTCAAGGCGGAGACAGGGGTTCGACTCCCCTTGGGACTACCATAACCAAATTTCCGTGGCTGATATACGAGGCCCGGAGTAGTATTTTAATCCCGCCCGTGAGCATACTAAAGTATGTTTTCAGAGCGGGATTTTCTCAACAAATGCGAGGTGGAAATATTGCGCACTTTAGTAGCAACAAGCATGATCAATGCCAAAGGCAAAGACATTTACTGCACTGCTAAAAAAATCACTGACAAGCACATGGACTATATACGAAATTATGATCGCAAAACGCTGGAAGAGGTCGGATTTGTTTTCATAAAACTGATGTCACTTGATTATCCCAACGTGAAAGGTCATGCCATTTTCTTTGAAGGTCACATCGATGATATCATGCCGGCGCTCAAGTCGCTGGAATCCCGTTACTAAAAATATTCGGGCGCATGATTCTGCCTTGACGGCATTATTATGCGCCCGATTTATTTCTCAGCTAAACCTATATTTTATCTTTACATATGTTCGCCTGCCTGCAGAACCATATCATTCCGCATTGTTCACTTGCAAGATTTGTCCGGTGTTTGACGTAATATGGCAATAAAAAGTTATTTATCACCATTTGAAGTTATGTAATAATTAAACAAGGTGCTGACGATAAGCTTGGCCAGAATGTATGGATATTCAGGAAGGACTTATTCATGCCGGATAATTTTTATCTCAATTATAAATATGAATACCAAAAGCCTCCCCAGCGTAACAAATGGAAGATCATCTTTTCGACCTTGCTTTTTGGC
The DNA here is from genome assembly GCA_964600925.1 of uncultured Syntrophomonas sp. Lineage (GTDB taxonomy): Bacteria > Bacillota > Syntrophomonadia > Syntrophomonadales > Syntrophomonadaceae > Syntrophomonas_B. The sequence goes on along the minus strand of CAZRMB010000129.1, from coordinate 5,347 downwards.
GCCTTGGGTTTGTTTTTGGGAATAATCGTTTACTCCGCCTATGCTCTGCCGACCTTTAACGAGCAACAATTGACCGGCGCCAATGCCAGTCTGCTTTACGATGATCAGGGCAAAATTTTCGCGCGGGTGCATGCGGAAGAAGATCGCACCTCGATCGAGCTGGACAAAGTACCTGACAATCTGATCAATGCTTTTATCGCAACGGAAGATAAAGAATTCTACAATCATCATGGTGTAAACTACAAAGGCATTGCCCGTGCCTTGCTGAACAATATTCAATCCCGTGATCTTACCGGTCAGGGGGCCAGTACCATCACACAGCAATTGGCCCGCAATGCCTTTCTCAGTCAGGAGAAAACCTGGCAGAGAAAAATCAAGGAGATTTTGCTGGCTTATAAACTGGAATCCGCGTATTCCAAAGACGAGATCCTGGAGCTCTATCTCAATAAAATTTACTTTGGTGCAGGTGCCTATGGAGTACAGGCGGCAGCCAACAAGTATTTTTCCAAGGATGTCACCGATCTGAATCTGGCTGAATCCTCCCTGTTGGCCGGGTTGGTTCAGAGTCCCAGCCGCTATGATCCCTTTCAAAATCTTGATGCGGCTAAAGACAGACAATGGCTGGTTCTGTTAAGCATGCGTGACAGTCATTTTATAAGCTACAACGAAGCCGAAGAGGCCCACCAACAGGAACTTATCTTAAAATCAAGCCAAAGCAGTTCCATGAACTATGGCTTCTTTATTGATGCTGTTATAGATGAAGCAATAAAAAATCTATCCAAAGTAAAGGGCTATAAAGACGCCGATGCCATCATCTACAGCTCCGGTTTGAAGATCTATACCACTATGGACGCTGCATTGCAGAAGCACGCTGAGGAATATTTCAAAGATCCTGCTCACTTCCCCAGCGAAACCAAAAACGGCAACAAGATCCAGGTCGGCATGGCGATATTTGACCACAGCAATGGACAGATCAAATCGATCATGGGCGGACGCGAATACACGAATCAACGCGGGTTCAACCGCGCCACCAGCGCTTACCGCCAGCCCGGCTCGTCTATCAAGCCACTGACTGTTTATACGCCAGCCTTGGAAAAAGGCTATATGCCATTTACCGTTCTGGACGATTCCCCCATTTCTTATAAAATCAACAACGAGATTTGGTCTCCCCAGAATTATGATTACAAATACCGGGGACTGATTCCAATGCGAACCGCGGTACAGTATTCAATCAACACCTATGCCATTCAGATGTTGGACAAAGTCGGGATTAGTGCCGGATATGAATCAGGCAAGGCACTGGGACTGAATCATCTCATAAATACGCCCGGCAAAAATGATCTGGGCCTGTCTCCTTTGGCATTGGGCAGTCTGACCATCGGCGCATCACCGGTGGAAATGGCATCCGCCTACGGGAGTTTCGGCAATGGCGGCTATTATGTCAAGCCGCATTTTATTACCAAAATCACCGACAGCAATGGTCGGATCCTCTATCAGTACAAGCAACAGATGAAGCGGGCTATCAGTGCAGATTCTGCCTGGCTTATGAATAGTATGCTACAGTCGGTAGTCAACGGCGGAACCGGTGCGAACGGAAATGTACCGGGAGTACCTACCTGCGGAAAAACAGGTACTTCAGAGAACAATAACGATTGTTGGTTCTGCGGACTTACCCCCTTGTACTCAGGCGCAGTATGGATGGGATACGATGAGAAATATACGATGCAGAATCAATATGGCGGAGGTTATCCGGCCAGATTGTTCAGTTCAATGATGCAAAAGGCGCATAAAGACAAAAAATACAACAATTGGACCAAGCCGCAGGATATTGTTCTCACCAGCGTTTGTGCCAAATCAGGAAAATTGCCATCCTCCAGCTGTCCGGATGATCAGATCGTCAGTGAGTATTGCGTTAATAAGAATATTCCCAAAGAAATATGTACCATTCATCAGCACGTATATATTTGCAGAGAATCTGGCAAACTGGCCACCCGATACTGTCCTGACATCTATGACCAGTCAATGGTTCAAGCCAAACCAGGCAGTTCCGAAACCAGTAAAATCCCCACAGAAACGTGTGATATTCATAACAGCTTTACACTCAAGAGCCTGTTTAAGAATACTGTCAAGGTATGCACAGATCCTCGTCATGAAGGTAAATTGTATAAAGCCAATATAGCCACTGGCGGCCAAAGCGGAGGCTGTCCTCCGGCAATGATTGAAGAAATAGTGATCAAACCCGGGCAAAAACTGTCACCCTGTCAACTGGAAGATCATCATATTCAAAAAAACCCCGGTCATGACCTGATAGAAAATTAAACAATCCTGACTGACAATGGGCAGAGCGACATCCGACAACGAATGTTTCCCTGCCCACTTTGTTTCTATTTATAAAAACCAAGGGTTCGAGTTTCGGTAAATTCCTGATAAAACAAAATTATTTTAAGGTAATGACTGTCACCCCAAAGCCTCCCTCGGCAATCGCTCCATCACGAAAATCACTCACGAAGTGATGATTCTGCAGATGAGCTCTGACCGCACGACGCAGCGCTCCCGTACCTTTACCGTGGATGATCCTGACTTTGTCAATACCGGCCAGGGCGGCATCGTCCAGATATTTATCAAGTTGTTCCAATGCTTCCTCGGCATATTTGCCGCGCAGGTCCAACTCCGGGGAAATACTACGGGCTTTTTCCAGGAAGCTTTGCTGATAACGCAACGGTTTTTCCTGCTGGGATTGTGCCCGAATCAGTTGTTCGCGGTTAACTGAAAGTCTGGCAGCACCAATTTGCACCATTACATCACCCTGATTATTCGGTTCTTCCAGGACATAACCATATTGACCGATGCTTTTCAGTTGCACATAATCACCAGATTTAAAATTAGCAAAGGAATCAACCGGCTCAGTCTCTTGATGATTTACGCTAAGATCGCGCAGTCGCCTGCGTTTCTCCTCAACTTCGTGCCATTTGGGCGGTTTTTCTTTTTCCTTTAGAATTTCTTTTAACTCATCAATGGCTTCGTTGGCCTCACGTTTGATGGCGCGTACATAGCTGTCTGCCTCCTGGCGGGCTTTACGGATGATCTCGTTTTTCATACCAGTCAGATTTTCCCGTTCCGTCTCCAGCTCCAGGCGCTGTATATCAAGATCGCGACGGTCTTTCTCCAGTTCACGACTGTTGATCTCAAAATTGTAGCGGCTTTCTTTTAACTGACGGATCATATCCCCGATCTCTCTTTCCCTTTCGGGAACCAGCCCTCGTGCCTGGTCTACGATCTCACTGTCCAGTCCTAAACGTGAAGCGATGGCAAAAGCGTTGCTCTGTCCGGGCGTGCCGATGGTCAATTCATAGGTCGGCATTAATGTGATCGGATTAAATTCCACACAAGCGTTTTCCACCCTCTGATTCTGATAGGCAAATGTTTTCAATTCACTTTGGTGAGTGGTTACAATCACTTTAGCCTGAAGGATTTTAAGTTTTTCAAGAACTGCCCTGGCCAGGGCTGCTCCTTCGTGGGGATCAGTTCCCGCTCCCAGTTCATCCATTAGCACCAGCGATCCGGTCCCCACATGTTTGAGGATATGAATAATATTATTCATATGGGAAGAAAAAGTGCTCAGCGATTGCTCGATGCTTTGTTCGTCACCGATATCAACGTAAATATTTTTAAATATCGACAGCTGACTGTCTTCCCGGGCAGGCACAAACAAACCACACATAGCCATTATCGTCAACAGCCCGGTGGTTTTTAGGACCACGGTTTTACCCCCGGTATTGGGTCCGGTAATAACCAGAATGTCAAACGTCTGTCCAAGGCTTATGTTAACCGGTACGGCCTGCTTGCCCAGCAAAGGGTGGCGGGCTTTTTGCAGATCTATTATGCCGCGGTTATTTATTTTCGGTCGAAAGGCATTCATGTTATAAGCCAGGTTGGCCCGGGCAAAGATAACGTCGAGATTCTCCAGGATTTCATTGTTGGTCTGCAGTTCAGCAGCAAAAACCGATACGGAAGAACTCAGATCGCGCAGGATACGTTCTATTTCCCTTTGTTCTTCGATCTGCAGGCTTTTGATTTTATTATTGTGCTCGACGACCGGCAGAGGCTCGATAAATACAGTCGCCCCGCTGGCTGATTCGTCGTGCACAATGCCTTTCACTTCATTGCGATATTCCTGTTTGACCGGCACCACATAACGGCCCGCCCGCTCCGTTACCAGCGCATCCTGCAGCAGATTCTGGTTATTGCCGGAACGAATAAAATTCTGCAGATAATCCTTGATCCTTAAGCGACTGGTTTCGATTTGTTTGCGAATGCTTCTTAAGGACGATGAAGCATCGTTGCGAATTTGTCCGTCCTCGTCAACCACATCCGTAATCGTTTGTTCCAATGGCTTGTTTTCCGTCAACCCAGCGCTGATATTTTTTAATACCCGAGCCGACGGCGTCCCGATATATTTTATGGCCAGCCGCGATGAGCGCAGCAGATGATATACGTCTATTAATTCACCAGGGGAGAGAATTCCTGCAACCCGGGCTTTCTTCAAATGCAGATCGACCGGTTTAAGTGAACTGAGAAAACCCGGTTCACCGAACCTCAGAAGTTCCATGGCTTCCTCGGTTTCATCCAGGTGCAGATTGACCAAAACCACATCTTCTGACGGATTCATCTGCATGATTTTCTCTTTGGCGCCGTCTGTATAGGCTAGTTGCACCAGTTCAGTCTGTATTTTATCAAATTCCAGTTTTATTAAGGTTTCCCGATCCATTTATAATACTCCTCGATAATAATGACCTTTGGTAAGCTCATGCTCCGTTACCGGAAGGCGACGGGCAAAATCCTCCAGATCAGGTTCGATTCCTTCGCCCAATTGATCCAAAGCCTGCCGATAAAGCCTGACCGTACCGGCCAACTCCTCTTCTGACATGAGCCGGCCTTCAATGCGCAGCGCCAATGGGCCCAGACTTACCAGACGCTTCAGGTCCTCCATCATGCACAAAGTGCGGGAATTAAAAACATAAAAACGGCAGTCAGCATCTGTGACCACAGGGAATTCATATTGCTTTTCATCCTGCAGATAAAAACGATCCCGTCGGCAGGGAGCCTTGCATTGATCTGCTTCCTCGCCCAGAACCGAACAAAGCATGCAATGCTGCGATTCCATCAGTTGCAGATGTCCATGCGCCAGCAATTCGACTTTAGCAAAATCAGGCCAGTTTTGCAACTGTCTGAAATTAAGTTCCGGTGAAAGGCACACCGATATGATTCCCAATTCCTGCAACAACCGCTGCGCATACAGGTTAAATATGTTCAAGCTATAATCAGCCATGATTTCTGCATCCTGTTT
>CAZRMB010000128.1:0-6859 GCA_964600925.1 uncultured Syntrophomonas sp. | reverse complement strand
CAGAAGGGCCAATGCCAACTGATCGGATTACCGTTTGGATCGAAACATTTGACGAAATGAAAAACAAGGGATTTGATCTCTCAGTGATAAATCCTCACATCACGTCAGACAAAGCAATTTCAAAACCTTGGGAAATCACAACAACCTTATTGGAAAGACTACGAGAAATGACTCTAATTATTGAAAGTCTGAACATTGAACTAGGTAATGGAGACCATGATGACGTTAATGAATAATTCGTTACCTAAGAACTGGGTCATATCTTGTGTTGGAGATGTATACAAAATTCTTGAATCGGGAAGCCGTCCAAGCGGAGGTATTAAAGCTTTTTCTAAAGGAATTCCAAGTATTGGTGCTGAACATATTAATAATAGAGGTGGATTCAATTTTTCGCATATTCGTTATGTTCCTGACGAATTTGCATCCACAGTTCGTAGAGGAAAAATTGAACTTGAAGATATATTGATTGTTAAGGATGGTGCAACAACAGGTAGAGTATCTTTTGTTAATGAAAATTTTCCATATCCTTCGGCTATACTAAATGAACATGTTTTCAAGTTAAAAGTCAATACAGAGATAATTAATCAAAAATTGCTCTTCTACTATTTATATAGCCAGGAAGGACAGAAAATGATTTTATCTTCCTTTCATGGAGCTGCCCAAGGCGGAATTAACCAGCAATTCATCAAATCTGTTTTTATACCCCATCCTGTATCGGAAAAGGATCAAGTAGCTTTATTAACAAGAATAGAAGCTTTACTTTATCAACTTGCAAAAGCCCGCCGGCTGCACGAAAAGATCGTCGCCGACACAGATCGGCTGATGGATGCAGTGCTGGCGGAATTGTTGCCAGATCCTGAAAAGGGACTTCCTGAAAGGTGGGGAGCAAGGGTTTTATCCACACTGGCTTCTGAGGAACCAAATCAGATTATTCCTGCTGACCATCCTTCTACCACATTTAATTATTGGGGGCTAGATGCTATATCCGAAGGCCAGATTGCTGAGCCTCCTCCCAATTACATTCAAGGTTCTGAAGTAAAAAGCACCTGCATCTCGTTTACGCCAAAGGACGTGCTTTATTCAAAATTGCGTCCCTATTTGAACAAGGTGATTATTCCATCAATCGATGGGATAGGCTCTACAGAATGGGTGGTTTATAGACCTAACCCAAAACTAATTCGCAGGGAATATTTAGCTTTTGTGATGCGAACAAAATGGTTTGTCAGCCTGGCTTCCGGGAGTAGTTATGGGGCAAGAATGCCACGTGCAAATAAATCTGTTCTACGTGAGATAAAAATACCAATACCATTCATTTCGGACCCAATTCAATCGCTCTCAATCCAAGATCAGATTGTTGAAAGGATCACCCAGTTTTCCTCTGATGTTGACAGCATGCGAGAAGGCAATAACCGGCAGGAGGGATTGTTAACTCAACTTGAGCAATCTATCCTGGCGCAGGCTTTCCGGGGAGAGCTGTAAGCGATGATTTCCCAGTCTGAAATTCACAGCCGTATCAATCAAATCTGGCAGATTTTCACCATCGCCGGCGTAACCGATCCGATCACGATTATCGAAAGCCTGGCTTATTTTTTCCTGCGGGAAGAATTTCAGATCGGGGATCTTTCCGAGGTCTCATCCAGCCGCCGGCAGTTGCTCGAATCGCAGCAAAGCACCCGCGGTGGTTTCATGCCTATCGACCTGCTGCCTGACTTGTTGAATAAACTCCCGGATTTGAGAGGATTGCCGGATATTAAACAACTGGTACCACAGTTTACCAATTCCTTGGGCATCGATGGTTACTTGAAAATTGGGGATGCAGTTCATGAATTGCTGCAGGATTATTCATCAGCAGCACAAATTTTTAATGAAGTCCTTCCGGGTTTTCTGGAACGCATGGAACCCGGAGGACGCTATTTCACCCCGCGTCATCTCACCCGCTGGGCTGCATCTCTACTGGAAATCTTACCTGGAGCGCGCCTGGCTGATTTTGCTTGCGGCAGTGGTGGTTTTTTAGTGGCTACCACCAAAAAAATGCCTCAGGTGACTGGCGTAGAAATCTCACCGAACTGGGCACGGTTGGCGTTTGCCAACTGCCTCTTGCACAGCATTAAAACACCAGATATTCGAATCGGGAACTCCCTTTCCATCTTTGGGAAAAGAGAAATGGAAACGAAGTTTGATTGCATCTTGATGAATCCGCCCTTTGGCGCAAAGGTGGATGAATCGCTGGTAAATATGGCGTTTGATTATAAATTGAGTGGCCGTTCAGAAACAGTGTTGACAGCCCTGGCATTCAATCACCTTGCAGAGCTCGGACAAATGGTCGTGTTTTTACCGTCTGGTTCTTTGTTTGCAAACAGCGGTGGTGAACAGATTCTACGTGAGGGATGGATCGAAGATGGCGAGCTGGCCGCGGTGGTGACTTTGCCGCAGGATGCCTTTCAACCCTACAGCCAGGTAGCCACGCATGCGTTGCTGATCGAAAAAACGCAGCAGCCAGGTTACATCAACTGGTTCTTTCAACCCCGTTTTGATGGCTTCACCGCCGGGCGCAACCGCCAGCCGGACCCTGAGCATAACGATTTACCGCTGGTCGCCGCCGCCATCCGCACCCGTAGAGAAGCCCGTGCGGTCATCCCGTTATCAACTGGCGGGAACGATTTATCCGGGTACCGCGTTCTCCTGCCCGATTCAGAGGCACGCTTCCGGGTGGACCGCCTGTCCCGCTTAAATTCCATTGAGACCTGCATTCTGGTAGAGTTTGGTTCTGATACGAAAAAGGGTTACTACTGGATCAACCAGGCGGACATCCAGACCGTCGATGGCCAATCCCAGCCGATCGCTTTGCCCACGCCCGAAAAGTACAGCCGGGAGATTGCAGCAACGATCTTGCAGGGCGAATACGCGCTGCGGATAACAGACCAGGGGGGAGAAATTCGCGGCGAACGCAAGAACAGCTATCCCCTTCAAATTGCACCCGGGTGGGAGGATTCTGCCTGGATGGGCATTGTTCTCAATGCAAAGGGAGAGCCGGCTGGTCCGGCATTCATGCTCAGTGAAGTCCCCAACCGGTTTAAAGAAGCGGATGATACCGTCTTTCCCTGGGATATCGAAATCCCGTTTGACACCAACGGGAATGAGGTAAACAACACAGAGGAGAACAGCGGCACATTGATCCTTTTCCCGCCTGGTCAACTGGAGGGAATGAAGCTTTCCGATCATGGATATTTATTAAAAAGCGGAAAACACTACTGGCTGCGTAGTGATCTGGAGAAGGATAGCCTTCCACGGTTTGAAATTTTCTCTCAAGAGAACGGCGGATCCGTTTTTGAATCCGACGGTCGCCAATGCGGGGTTGTTTTCACCTGCGAAGGGGATGCGCTGGGCGTGGCCGTATCTAGCCATATCATTCAAAAAACCGGCAACCTCGATTTACAACCCACCTCATACTTTCCACGTAAACACGAGATCAGCGAAGCGGGGTCGGAAAGCCCGGCCAAAATTTTGGCCGATATTCAAAAGTCACAGTTGGATTTGGCCGACCAGATCAGAACGTTGCTGGCCCTGGCGGAAATGAAATCCGCGGCGAATGAATCGATACCGCCTCGCCAGGTGACAATCAGCCCAATGGGCGAACTGCATGGCATTCAAAAAGATGTTTGGGACATACTTCAAACCATGGTGGAAGCACATGGAAACGCGTTCATCCCAGGGCATTTTCGGGTCACGGATATCGACACCCAAATTCGATATAATCGTCGGGATGATTATATGAAAAAGGTGGATCCTGATCTGGTCGATGGGGAAGCGGATCTTGAACTTTACGCTGAGCAAGACATGCAGAATTTTATTGACGATAACAGTTACACCGAACCAGATTTACTTCGGGTTTTCGATCTGTTTGAGCGAATGGGCGTATTGGTCCGCGTTCTGATCGATGGATCCGAGTATTACCGGTTGACCAGCGAGCGCGAACTCCTCGGAGGAAATCTGCAATGAAGTTGATTAACCTGTACATAAAAGATCACTTGCTGCTGCATGAACTTAACCTGCGTTTTGACCGTGACGGCCGGCTGGACGAAAAAGAAAGCTACCGACTGGATTTTTTGGTAGGGGTGAATGGGTCTGGAAAAAGCACATTGCTGCGCACTTTGGTAGAGATAGTATTATCCTTAAAAGGAGCTACAAAGGTCGGATATGCCTATAAGCTAGAATATGAACTCAATAATTCTGGCCAGCATATTCGAGTGCTGGTCAATAATACTGAAAATTCAGAATACAGCTCGCCCATATCTCAAATATATGCAGAAGATGGGGATTTGTTAGATGAATACCATGGGGAACTGCCAATTCAATATTTACCAAAGCAAATTGTGGTTTATACAACTGGATCTGAAATAGAGTGGGAAAACATCTTATTTGATAGCTACCATGCAACGAATAACGCTCCCGTAGACAAAGATTTTCTTGCCGACAAAACAAAACGATATATTCACGAAACGCCAGCGAAGATGGTTCGGAAAGAAACAGCCGAAGCCGAAACCCAGGAAGAGGCGCCTTTCCTTCTGCTGCACAGCTCACGTTTGAACGCCATTACACTGTGTGGATTATTGCGATATTTATCCAACGCCGAAGTGATCAATCACCACCCACTTGCCGATGTGTTGGATGCGGTGGGGATCGAAAGTTTAGCCGGTTTTTCCTTGCGTTTTCGCATTTACGACCAACTTTCGGATAAATCACTCTATGAGAAACTCCGCCAACTGAATCCCAGCCCCACGATTCTTCAACAGGCATCCGACCGGTTGGTGGTATTTGATTTGATCAAAGACCCTGGTGCAGCACAACGGCTACTCGATTTATACGGTGGCACCTTTGGATTATTCAAAATTCTGGATACCCAGCTTGACAACGATCCCACTCACACCGGCAGCCCGACTTTGCAGGAAATCAATCTGTTCTTGCAGAGAAAATCGGTTGAACCTGCTGATGGTGAATTTGCGAATGCTCATATCCCGAGCGTGTTTCTCCTTGATTGGTTGAGCGATGGCGAGCGGGCCTTTTTGGGCAGAATGGCTTTGCTGGCCATGTTTGATATGCAGGACAGCCTGATTATTCTGGATGAGCCAGAAGTACATTTTAATGACTATTGGAAGAGGGAGGTTGTCAGTTTATTGGATGGAATGATGCGTGGCCATTCTAACCATATATTGATTACCACTCATTCTAGTATTCTGTTATCTGATGTCACCGAAGATCAAATAACAGTGTTTGTAAAGAGCCCAACTGGTATCACAGAACAACGAAGACCAGGCATCAAAACATTCGGCGCAGACCCAAGCGAAATAATGATGGTTACATTCGATACTGAATTGTCCTCAGGGGCAAAATCCGAGGAAGATTTGGTAATGGCAATTCAGAATGGAGATCGTGAAAAGGTAAGTGGATTTTTGGAGATGATTGGTCCAGGAATGTGGCGATTCCGGCTCAAACAACGATTGAAGGAAATCGATGCTGCATCCGCTTAATCCTCCTGATTGTTTAGCCGAGTTGAATCATTTAATGGACTTCCAGCGGAACTTATTACTGCTAGGAGCTTCTATCCCAAAATATGATGATTTGGAATTTGTTGCATGTTTTGGTTCGGAAATTTCCGATTGGTTTTTTGCGAAAAGAGATAGCAGAGATAAGAAGGAAAAACCATTTGTCACACTTTTTCAGACTTTTGCTTCTTATATAAAATGTGAACCTGCAGAGAAATCCGAAATCATTTCGGCATTTGACCATGACAGAGAATTTTTTAGCTATCTAGATGACCCAAAATATAAATTCGAATTTATTCCATCTAGATCCCAAGCATACTCACTCGCTTCGACCTGCCTAAAATTATTTTATGAATTTCTTGGTCGTTCTGGATATCCGCCTGAGATAATGACCCCTGTAAGGGATAGTGGTTTTTGTCGAGAAGATATCATTTATGGATTTATTAGCTCGAATCCTTTTATTCAATACGTGTGTCCGAGTTGCGACTATGTTTTTTCGTATATCCCAGATCAAACCAACCCACAAGGGTACACGTTAGAGCATCAATTCCCACAGTCACTTTATCCTGCAATATGCCTTAATCCTTACAACTTAATTCCTATGTGCTACGTTTGTAACCAAAAGAAAGGGAGTATGGATCCGTTATGCCCACCTTGCGACCCTCCAATTACCATTCCTTACAACGAAGTACTTCACTCAATTAAACGACCGATTAGGGATAATGCCAATCTTGTGTTTCACACTTCTTCTGCCCTGGAAATAATGCAATTTGAGCCAGCAAAAGAAGGAATAACGCAAAATGCTATTTCAGGATATTCAATACTATATGCTATTCCTGACAGATGGCAGTTTGACAAAATACGGGTAACTAACCGGGCGGACAGCAATATCCGATGGGCACTTCGAGTATTATCGAACAATTTTAAGTCTGATATTAATGATGAAGTTTTCTGGCAAGCAGTAGAACTAGCAATTGAAGCAATGAAAGAAAATTACGGGTATGAACAGTTAAATTATCCTGCAGCAAGTTGGCTGAGGTGGGCTGTAACAAATAAAAGAGATTACTTGGAAAGTAGTTATGAATCATATTTGAACAAATAGAGTGAATCATAGTGGAAAATGTAATAACCCTTTTTGAGAGACAAACAATTCCTTACCAGGCTCTTGGCTTGACAGCCAATGATACATTTTTAGAAATCCTGGAGCGTATAAATCAAAATTCAGGAAAGGAATTGATCCGCCTTGAACGCAAGGGGTTAAGCGCTACTCAATTTGTGGGGGTGATCCAGGCAGGGGGACGCACGATTCAAATCTT
>CAZRMB010000127.1:0-6886 GCA_964600925.1 uncultured Syntrophomonas sp. | reverse complement strand
CAATTATTGAATCTGTTCAAAGAGCAAAATTAAATGCAAATATTACTGGAAACAATTAACCAAACAGGACACTAGGGGGTAATGAGGAGGTCATAAATCTTTCTCCATTTTTCATATATCTATGATTTAGCTAGACCCCAACGAGGCGATCAGCGGCAGCGTCTATTGCCGTCCGCTGGATTTTTTTGTTAGGCAAAAATAAATCTGCCCTTTTTCTCTCTAAGAGTTCATTTCAATTGTAGGTTGGATTTTGCAAAACTCAACCCAACCTAGACAGATGCAGAGGTCCATCTATCAATGTCCGAAATAAATCTGGTAACGGTCGTTGTGGTTGTCAGTCCCCGCTCCTTGACCGGAAAAGAAAAAGAAAACGCCATCCTGGGCGTTACTTTTCACGGGTGTGAGATCAAGAGAAACGTCAATAACAGTACCTTTATCTCCTTTAAGGAATCCTCTGGCAGCGGCTTTAGGATCCGACGTTGTTGTCACTGTTCCCGAGGTCCAACCCCATGAATCTCTGACGACTCCTGTCGATGAACCGCCGCCCGTTAAAATCACCCTGTATTGGCCCTGAAATGATTCTTTCGATACTGGATTAAATGCCGTCATGGTTCCTCTTCCCTGAGCTGATGAAGTGAACTGAATCTCATACGTCAGCTTGGTTCCATCTTTGAGTGAAATTATTTCACCTGGCAGCATGTCTCCGATCTTAATATTACGCCCCGTACTTGGTCCCGTGGCGCATCCAGCGACGGCAATCAACATTAGAAGCGCTATAATCCGTAAAATATGACTTTTAATGATTCACCTCCTATGGTTTCATTCGCCTAACGAAAAGCTAAGCTGGAGCCGCGCCCTTGGCGCGGCGATCGGCTTTAGCGTCGGGTTGGGCGCGTTTATTTGATCAAAAGCATTTTTCTGACAGTCTTCGGTTTTGCCTTTCCGAAAAGTGCGTTGCTCATTGCCACTGATGCTTCTACTTCTTCTCTCATTAGAGATGTGAATCCTTTCACATCCGCAATTGCTAGTTGGTCATCAACAGCAACGATAAAATCGAACCGCTGTCCGAGGCGCAATACCCGCCCTGGGATACGATTCATGCCCCCAAGTACAAAGCCGTAACGAACGTATGGATATACTCGGCGAATTCTGTCCGCCTTTTCTGAGTAAACGATAACGTCGTGGGTTGTTACGGCTGCAAATTTAACTTCAGCAACTATACGAGGGATTACGGACGTATGTCCATCAGACGCTTCTTCGTATACCAAAATGTCCTGCTCAAATCCACGCCCCTTTCCCCTTATCGGCTCTCCAGTATCTGGATCAACTCCCATCGCCAAAACGCCTTTGTGATCAAATGATAAATCATAGAGAAGTGAGCGCTTGCGACCAATGTGGTAAGGAGTAAGCCATTTAGCAATGCTTTCAACTAGGCGATCTGTAAATTCATCTTCAGTCATAGGAATGTCCATTTATTGATTGCCCAACGAAAAAATCAGCCGGAGCGTGAGCGATCGGCTGGATTGATTTTGTTATGGTCTCATTTTTATTTTATCATTCTTTATGTATAAGCTTTTGGTTAATGAAAATACCAAAGAACAACTCCTGTGCATAATGAAACAATTGCCGTTACAGCAATAATCTGCTCTGTCACGGTTAATCTTCTTTGTTCTAGCGTTCCATTTTTATTTTTCTTTAAGAACGATGGTTCCGCTAGCCCAATGAAATACATCAATACTACAAGGCTTCCAGCTATCATGATGAGAATGAATATCTGAGTAGGTGAAGCAGAAATTGACTTGCAAAGTATAGTAAAGGCAAATAAACACACACCAAACACGAGCAATAAAAAGCAACCAAGCACAATCTTTGCGACTAATGGAAATTCATCTTCTTTTCCCTCGGATGGTATATTCGCGTTCACAGCAGATTTCATTTGGAAATGTTCGTGCTCGTCGATTTCGTTTAACGACTTAACTTTGTTCCTTGCTGCTGTCCTGATTTTATTAAAGAAAAAACCGATGAAGAATAAAAGTAATACAGAAAGAATAATATGCATTATGGGTCTAAAATATTGACCGTTTGCAAGATCAAATATTGAAAAAACAATATTACCTAAGCATACTGATGAAAAAAAGACAGCAATGAGTAAAAGATCACGATGTGTTATTTCAGAATAAGATATTTTGTTGTTTTGTGAATCCATTCTTAATCCATAACAAAAAGCTAAGCCGGGCACGCGAAGCTGGGATCGGCTTGAGTGCCGGGTTAGCTATTCTTTTCACTCAGCTCCCACACTTTTTCTGTAGCTTTTTGAGATGATTCAAGCATGGAGTTACCCACGCTATCAACAGTTTCATACCCGTACAAAATCTTATCTGTAAATACAGATGATAGTATCCATTTTTGATCATGATTAATTTCAATCTCATATCCTTGATCAGTTGTGCCAGCTATAGGCACGTCAATTTTTGTTATTGTTGCCGAACCATTAGTAAAACCCAATAGCGCTATGGGATCAAATACATGAAACAGCATGATTTCGCCCTCCATGAGTTTAAATTTAAAATGCTTATCAATATTCCACATTACTGGAGGGGCAAATGTAGGCCAAGCTTCTTTGACAGCTCTATAATGAGATGCAACAATAGGATTCTTGAAGCTAAACTCGCAAGGTTGTAAGTGTTCTTCTATTTTCATTTCTATTTCATCAAGAATTGCCCCAATAATTTCATACTCGGAAAGTTTGTAAAAACTCTGACCGACTTTTTCGGTTTCTCTTAAAACTGAATTAACTATGTTCCAATTATGGTTCGCCGTTAATTCTAATTCTAGACATAATCTTTCTTTAATCTCGCCATATACTTTAGCTTGGCCTTTTTTTAAGTATTCTTTGGTTCCCTTCATTCTACTTAATTGACGACCTCTGCGGCCTTGCATGGTATATTTATTATTTTTCATTCCAGATTTGCATTCTATGATTTCTGGAACTTCAGGATCAGAACAGATAATTAAATCACCAATATTAATACAATGTGTTAAATCAGCAATCAGTACCGGCAAGTTAAGCTTAGCGATAACGTCTCTGGCTAGATTGATCGTATTTTCAAATGCTTTTCCTTGATCTATCAAATAACCTTTGTTCTTTTCATTTTTGTATAATTGTCTAATTGAATGAGGATGAAGAAACATCCAAGCACAGGAATCACCATAACATTTTAGTAAATGTATGTGTCGCTTTAATTCCTCCTTTTTCTCAGACTTAAGTGTTCTTTCTGTATTCTGAATTTCTTTTGATAGCTCAATTTGAAATTCCATCAATGAATCTATAGAATTAATAGATAATAATTTATTATATAATTTTTTCCGATTTTCTCTTAAATCGATATTCATGACAAATATTTATTGTTACTAAGCTAACGACGAAATCAGCGGGGAGCGTAGCGAGTCCGCTGTATTGATTTGTTCGGTTTTTTTTACAACCGATTATGCGTTGTTCCAATATCCATGTGTCCCGTATTTGTCTGATAGCTTTTTACGATCCTTATAAACATGCTCCCAGTCAATATCCTCGGTGCCAGGCCAATTTTTATAACTGAAAACCTTTTGAGATTCTTTCTCCCATGATTTATCGGGGTATTCTCCTGCAGATGGACTACCAGATGATTTATTAACAACAATAGAAGTTAGTATTGGTAGCTTGCGCTCAGCACAGGCAATCAAGACCAACTCTAATCCATATCTAATCGCTTGTCCTGAAACACCTTTCTTATATCCAAGGTTATTAAGAACTTCTCCGTACATCAAAGGCTTTTTGGTAGTTATGCATAATTGATAAATTATTTTTGCTTGATCTTTGCAGTTCATTGTTTCTAACTCCCCATCAAGATAGATTTCTCAAACCGAACGTGCAGATGAGCCGGAGTAGCCCGACAGGGCTGCGATCGGCTCCATCTGGGGTTCGGCGCCCCATTGTCTTCTCACCTTTGCCAAATGCTCTGCCGTCCACCCCGCCAAGCCTTCTCGATTGCGGCAATATCGATCTTCTTCATCTGCATCATTGCATCGAATGCGCGCTTGGCCGCAGCGGGATCGGGATCGGTGACTGCTCTAGTCAGAGTGATAGGCGTAATCTGCCACGACAATCCCCATTTGTCCTTGCACCAGCCGCACACACTCTCTTGACCGCCATTGTCGACGATTGCATTCCAGTAACGATCCGTCTCGGCCTGATCAGCAGTGGCGACCTGAAACGAAAATGCCTCGCTGTGCTTGAACGCGGGTCCTCCATTGAGCCCGAGGCAGGGGATTCCCATCACCGTGAACTCGACTGTTAACACGTCCCCTTTTTTTCCGTCCGGGAAGTCTCCCGGGGCACGGTGTACTGCTCCGACAAATGAATCAGGAAAGGTCTCCGCGTAGAAATGTGCCGCGGCCTCTGCCGTTCCGTCGTACCAGAGGCAAATCGTGTTTTTAGCTGGTTTTGCCATGTCACTCCTCCATTGTTATTAGCCACTGAACGCCCGGCATCACCCGCGCGGAGCGTCGGGTGCATGCCGTTGTTAGAGGTCCTATTTGTTTAGATTTCTTTTGAGCTTGCTGTCCTCCAGTGCCCATTCCCTCATCTGCTTGGCTATTTTTGCCGGAGCAAATATCACAATGACTTCGAGATTATCCAAGTCTTTGGCTTTCCCCCGTTCATATTGGTAAATCAAGCCGTAAGTGATAACCTCTCCTTTTTCGTTCTCCCAGTTCGCTAACCACTGGTGTATTTCCCGTTCAGGTTTTACGCTTATGTCACCAAAGCTTGTCCAGCCAGTGACGTGGCTCGATGGCAAGCCCGGATTTAGGTAGTCCTCTCTTAATGGTTTCCACGCATTTTCCGCCAACTTGTCCGAGATTGTCTTGATTACCTCCATTGCCGGGTATTTACACACGATGTCATATTCCAAATGAAAGGTGCCGCCCAATTGATAGTACCTAACGTCTTTTGCGCCGGGTAACGAAATGAGGGCGTCTGGGTAGTCCCTTGGCTTTGTTTCGTACATCGTTGGCTTGTCGCCGAAGCAGGGAGCGACCGTGTATAAGAAAACGAAAAACGCTACAAATAGTCGTTTCATGTTCTTCATTCTTTTGCCTCTAACGAAGAAATCAGCCGGAGCGAGGCGTGAGCCTTGCGATTGGCTGTATTGATTTTGTTCTATGGTTTTTTTCTTCTACCCAAAAAGAATTTCATCACAAGCCCAAAAAATAAACCAGCAACTGTGCAGATCGTGATTTGAATGAAAATATATACACCTGACATTTCGCTCATGAGTATTTTGGGAAGGCTCATAATGCAAAACATCAACCCTCCAAACATTGCCCCCATTTTTATCCATGAAGTTGTTTTTGCTTTGGGTAACTCATTTGACTGGATGCCTGCAAAACGACGCTTTTCCTTTTCAATCCACCGCTTTTCTGCAAATATCTTTATCCATATCCATATTGGAAAGGTGATAACCAACAATATTATACTGGTAATGTTCCAAAGGCATGGAATTCGGCCTCCACATTTAGGACAAACATACCCAAACCAATGTCCCATTGCGTTACCTTTAGACCATAAACGTCCATCATTCAATGCGCCACATTCTGGGCATGGAACGTATGAACGCTCCGTAAGTGGTGCTGAACTTGTCTTGTCTATTAAGGTAAGCTTAGGAATTCGTTGTCCTAAGATTAACTCATTAAAAGCAAGTCCAGGATTGATAATCCAGTGAAGAAGTAACGGATGAGGCAACTTCCATGCTTTGTATTTTTCTTTATCGTAGTCCATGCGGTCTCACAATTCATTTCATAGAACGAAAAAATCAGCCGGAGCGTAGCGATCGGCTGGATTGATTTTGTTAGCTTATTTTTATTTGTCTTTTTTCATAACTAATGAAATACCTTTGACATGCATATTTTCTGGCGGCACAAATGAAAAAGCAACTTTGTCAGCACTTTCTAAAATTGGTGATTCTTTTGTTGATGAAGACACTAACTTAACTGTAGCATGACTTTTAACTGGAACAGCCCCCATGATAACTAATTCGCAATGTGTATTTGGTGGCATAGTTCGAATAACGACAAATACGGCCTGATTACCAGATGAATCGATAGCATTAATTCTGTACGTATCAGAGTAAATGAGAATATTTCCGATACGACCACTAAAGGTTGTATTACTTGGGGGCATGTTAATGACAAGGGATGCAGCCGAAACACCTGTACCCTTAACACCAATCTTTACCCATACAGCATACACTGGATTGTTGCTACGATTCCAAACCGTGATGGGTGTCTTAACGCCCCATTCACCGTTATGGAGTGTGACTGATTCGGGGGATGCATATAGATTAGTTTCCCACGGTAAATTCATCCTTGGTATCAAACCGGATAGGTATGAAAATAGAATACTTGTAACCGCTATGATAATGAAGTAAATAGGCTGCCTGCGATGTTGGTCGCAAAAAAGCTTGCCATTTGTTGATTTACGACAAAACTTTATTTTATTTGTGATACCCCAGCATGTTTTCATTTCATTTATCTCGATCTTAGCTAACGGCAACATCAGCGGGAGCGGTAAGCGATCCGCTGCATGGCGTGGTTAGCCCTTCACTGAACGCTCTTGATGATCTCGTTCTTCTCTGCAAATCGCTTCTTTACAAGTTCTATGAACTCCTTGCGAGAGTACGAAATCTCCCCGACTTTGTAGTATATCTCTAAAGGCGTTTCCAACGGATTTTTTTCTTTGAACTCTCTTTCCATGCGCAGATGGTCAACAATCCCGGGTGGCCACCCAAAATCCCCCACCTGTGGCCACTTGAAAATCCCCCACCGATCGGTTGCTTCTAAGGCCTGA
>CAZRMB010000126.1:0-6920 GCA_964600925.1 uncultured Syntrophomonas sp. | reverse complement strand
CCTTAAGATTAGTCTATTTCTAAATATTATTTCCAAAAACGAAATTATTTTTTTAATTCATCAAATACGTAATCGTTCAGCACTTTTATATGGGTACCTTTCATGCCGAGGGATCTGGCTTCTATTACTCCAGCACTTTCAAACTTGCGCAGGGCACTGACGATCACGGAACGGGTGATGCCTACTTTGTCAGCAATACGGCTGGCGACGAGCAATCCTTCTGTCCCATCCAGTTCAGCCATTATATTATCGATTGCTTCACGCTCTGAATAAGAAAGGGTAGCCAGCGCAATTTGAACGGCGGCTTTTTTACGAGCATCTTCTTCCATCCGTTCGGTACGCATCCGCATTATTTCATTGGCTACGACGATGGTTCCATATTCGGCCAGGACTATGTCTTCATCGGTAAATACCTGACCATTGCTTCTGGTCAGTATCAAAGTTCCAATCCGGTTTGTACCGCCAAAGTTGGGACAAATAGTCCAAAGACGTCTGTCACATGAACATTCAGTATTTTCTACATTGAACATACAGGTACGTGCATCAGTAAATTTAATATTGCTTCTGGTTTCTGAAATATTAAGTATTTCCTGATTGACACTGGAGGGAAACGGCTTTTTATCCTTAATGAATTTTTCGATCTCCAGACAATGATCTCCGCCGAGCAATGAATAGCCCATAATATTGCCCTTGCGGTCAACAATAATGGCACTGCATTCCATGTTCTCAGCCAGAACCTCAGCCATTTCATGAAAATCAACTGCACTTGATGAAATTCTCTTTAAGATGCGATTGATAGCCCGGGACTTTTCTAAAATACTTTTCAATTCAACAACCTCCTAAAGGATATATCTGCTCAGGTCATCATTTTCGACGATTTTTTTGAGTCGCTGTTGCACATACTCTTGATCGATGGTGACCTTTTGTCCCTGCATATATGCAGATTCAAAGAGCAGGTCTTCCAATACTTTTTCCATAATGGTGTGTAATCTGCGAGCCCCAATGTTTTCTGTTCTGGCATTTACTTCATATGCGGTCTGAGCTATGTATTCAACCGCTTCCACAGCAAATTCCAGTTGCAGTCCTTCTGTTGACAGCAGCGCTTTATATTGTTTCAGCAAAGAATTGTCCGGCTCGGTCAGAATCCTTAGTAAATCATCTTTTTTCAAGCTTTCCAATTCAACCCTGATAGGAAACCTTCCTTGCAATTCCGGTATAAGGTCGGATGGTTTGCAAACATGAAATGCACCTGCCGCAATAAATAAAATATGATCAGTTTTTACCGGCCCATGTTTGGTTACAACCGTAGATCCTTCTACAATCGGCAATATATCGCGTTGCACTCCGCCCCTTGATACATCCGGACCATGATTGTTCTCCTGACTGGCAATCTTGTCTATTTCATCTAAAAATACGATGCCGTCTTCTTCCACACGTCGAATGGACTCACGACTGACTCCGTCCATATCGATCAGCCGCTGCGCCTCTTCAAAGGTCAAAATTTTTCTGGCCTCTTCCACCGTCACTTTGCGCTTTTTGGTCTTTCTGGGCATCAGTCCGCCCAACGCTTCCTGCATGTTTATGCCCATTTCCTCAACCCCGGAGCCGGAGAATATTTCCATAAAGGACGGGGTTTTTTCTTCAACCTCGATCTCTATGACTTCTTGCTCCAATTCCATACGCGCCAGCTTCTGGCTGATAATTGCACGTTTTTGCTCAATGTCCTTGCTGCGCTGGTCAAACTCATCATCGTGGTAGTTGCTTTCCTGATTCTGTCCCAGCAGCATTTCCAGAGGATTTTTAAAACTCTTGTTCTTCTTCCTCGGCATAGGCAGAATGTAGTCGACAATCCTCTCATTGGCAAGTACGCGGCCTTTATCTTCCACCTCCTCCATTTTTTCTGATTTGACCATCCTGATAGCTGTTTCCAAAAGGTCGCGAATCATTGAATCGACATCGCGGCCAACATAGCCAACCTCTGTAAACTTACTGGCTTCCACCTTGACAAAAGGTGCCCTGACCAGCTTGGCCAATCGCCTGGCAATCTCAGTTTTTCCAACCCCGGTGGGTCCTATCATAATAATATTTTTGGGGTAGATCTCCTCACTTAATTCCTCCGGCAGTTGCTTACGCCGGTATCGGTTGCGCAAAGCTATGGCAACAGCCTTCTTGGCATCTTTCTGTCCAATGATATGTTTATCCAACTCTTCAACAATTTCTTTAGGGGTTAACTGTTTCAAACCTTTTCTCCTTTTCTGATACCAGCTTTCATGCAGCTGAACGATTAAACAATTATTATGATCGTGTCAGTCTCGTCCTGTCTGGCTACGACTGTTCCAAGACTTCCACAGTTATATGACTGTTGGTAAAGATACAGATCTCTGAGGCTATTAGCAGTGATTCGCGGGCTATTTCCTGCGCTTTTAAATCAGTAAACCGCGACAAGGCGCGAGCTGCCGCCAGTGCATAATTGCCTCCTGACCCAATGGCCGCAATCCCTTCTTCCGGTTCTATAACCTCACCATTGCCGGAAATAATAAACATGGTATTAATATCCGCAACGATCAAAAGTGCTTCAAGTTTTCTTAAAACCCTGTCACTGCGCCAATCCTTGGCTAGTTCTATGACCGCGCGGGTCAGGTTTCCGCCTGTTTCTCTCAGTTTTTCTTCAAAGCGGGCAAAGAGCGTAAAGGCATCGGCTACTGAACCAGCAAAACCGGCCAATATTTTCCCTTCGTACAACCGTCTGATTTTCACTGCATTATTTTTCATGATGGTATTTTGCCCCATGGTCACCTGACCGTCTCCGGCAATTGCCATCTGTGAACCTTTTTTCACGGCAATAATCGTGGTTGCTTCAAACATTGTTTCACCTCCTGGGATGACTGTTGTCATAAATAGTCTTGATGTTTTCTCTGGTCAGATGAGTATAGATCTGGGTTGTGGACAGCTTTACATGCCCCAGCAATTCTTGTACTGACCTCAGATCAGCTCCTCCGTTGAGCAAATGGGTTGCAAATGAATGCCTCAAAGTATGGGGACTTACCTTCTGGGTTATGGCAACCTCTTCAACGTATTTATCTATAATATTCCTAATACTTCTTCCGCTTAAACGTCCGCCGAATCTATTTAAAAAAACGGCTTCATTGGCTGCTTTGTCGGCCTGCAATAAATGATTGCGGCTGTTTTCCATATAATCAAGCAAAGCAGTTTTGGCTTGTCTGCCCAAGGGTGCCAAGCGTTCCTTGTTGCCTTTGCCCCTGATCAAAATCGTCTCCTCGCCCCAATCGATATCGCCCATGTTAATAGCAACCAGCTCGCTTACGCGCACACCGGAAGCATACATGGTCTCCAATATGGCTTTGTCGCGACGCCCCAGAACACGGGACGTATTGGGGGCATTTAGAAGCATATCGATTTCGGTGGGGTATAGGAAGCGCGGCAGTCTCCTGTCCTGTTTAGGTGTGGAAACATTGGCTATCGGATTGCCAGGCAGAATATCTTCACGGCACATAAATTTCACAAAGGAACGCAGTGAAGCCAACTTTCTTGCCATGGTCGCTCGGCTTAAACCTGTGGACTGCATTTCAGCCAGATATTTTCGTACCGTTTTATGATTAATCATTTCAGTCGACAGCTCTTCAGACGGCTTCTGATATTCCCGTGATAAAAAGTCAAAAAACTGACCCAAATCAGTTCGATAGCTGAGTAAAGTTAAATTTGAGGCGCTTCTCTCCACACGCAAATGAGTCAAAAAATCTTCTTCGTATTTAACAAGCATGGAGTTTTCCCCCAATTAGTTTTACTAATGAAATGCTAGCATACTTAGAATTCTTTGACAACATGTTCCAGAAACAATTCTGAAATTTTGCACATTTCAAGTTGGGATCTTTCAACGTATTTCTGATACCTGGTTTTTTTGTCTTTGATCTTCTGCTCCAGAGCAGGCAGGATCCCAAAATTTGCGTTCATTGGCTGAAAATTTTCGGCAGGGCTGGAGGTTATAAAACCGATAAGCGCACCGATCATGGTCATTGGACTGAAGACCAAGAGCTCCTGTCCAAAAACAAGACGGGCGGCATTTAAACCAGCTACGATTCCGGTCGCAGCAGATTCCATATATCCTTCCACTCCGGTTATCTGTCCGGCGAATAAAAGACGGGGATCAATTTTGGTTTGAAGTGTGGGGGACAGCAGTCGGGGACTGTTGATATAGGTATTGCGATGCATGACTCCGTACCTTACAAATTCAGCCTCTTCAAGTCCAGGGATCATTCGGAAAATGCGATCCTGTTCCGTCCAGCGCAACCTGGTCTGGAATCCGACCAATCCGTAAATGGTACCTTCATGATTTTCCTGGCGCAGTTGAACGACCGCCCAGGCGCGTTTATCGCTGCGGGGGTCGACCAGCCCTACGGGACGCATGGGGCCAAAGCGCATGGTATCCAATCCCCGGCGGGCAATCAGTTCTATGGGCATACAACCGGAAAAGAACATCTTCTGATCGATGCTGTGTCCTTCGAAAATATCGGCATCTGTCAGCTCCTGCCAGAACTTCTCGTACTCTTCCCGGCTGAGCGGGCAATTGTAATAATCGTCGTCGCCCTTCCCATAACGGGATGCTTTAAAGATCCGGTTTAAATTTAAACTGTTTAAAGTTACGCTGGGGGCTATGGCATCATAAAAATATAGATTTTCATCACCGCCCAGCGCAGCGATTTCCTGAAAGAGTCGCTCCGAAGTAAGGGGCCCGGTGGCAATAATATTTATACCTTCGCCAGGAATAGCGGGCATTTCTTCTCTTATAATCTCTATCCGGGGGTGACTTTGCAAATGCTGGGTAACCAAAGCCCCAAACCGATCCCGATCCACGGCTAAAGCTGAACCAGCAGGAACCTGGGTAGCCCGGGCACACGCAAGCAGCAATGATCCCATCTGATTCATTTCACTTTTAAGCAAGCCCTGGGCGGTATCAGTTAGATTTGATTTTAAAGAATTGCTGCAAACCAATTCGGCCAAATGCTGCGTACGGTGAACCGCAGTTTTCACCTGCGGTCTCATTTCCCAGAGTTTTACGGGTATGCCCCGCTCAGCCAGCTGCCAGGCAGCTTCCGAACCTGCCAGCCCTCCGCCAATTACATTTACTGTTTCAATCAAAATATTGCCCCCTGCTGCATAGATGCGTCTTTTACTTGCATTGCGGATTCTGACATACGATCTGGGTTTCTTGACCCCGGCTGACCTTTTCCACCATGGCATCACCACAGCGGGGACACTTTTCCCCGGTGGGCTTGTTCCAGGAACGGAAACTGCAATCGGGATAGGCTTTGCAGCCGAAATACTTCCTGCCTTTTTTGGACTTGAGGGCAACAATCGGGTTGCCGCACAAAGGGCAATCGACTCCAATTTCTTCATTGATGGATTCTGTATAGCGGCACTCGGGAAATCCTGAACAGGCTATGAACTTTCCGAAACGGCCGTATTTAATTAATAAAGGACGGTCGCACTGGGGACAATCCCGCCCGGCTTCCTCATCCTTGATCTCAACTTTTTCGATCAGATCCTGGGCTTTATCAAGATCTTCCTTGAAAGGTTCATAGAATTCCCTGATTACTTTCTTCCAACTGGTTTCGCCTTCTTCGATGGCGTCAAGATTCTCCTCCAGTTTGGCAGTAAATTCAACGTCCAGGATATCTCTAAAATGCTCGTTTAACAAATCAACTACGATAAATCCCAGTTCGGTCGGTACAAACTGTTTATTTTCGCGCAGGGTGTATCGCCGCTTCAAGATCGTTTCGATAATCGGTGCATAGGTGCTGGGACGGCCGATATTTTTTTCTTCCAGCAATTTTACCAGACTTGCTTCCGTATAACGCGGAGGCGGCTGGGTAAAATGCTGTTCCGGCAAAATTTCCTTTAGCTGCAGATTCTGCTTTTCTTTTAGTTTGGGAATAGGATTTTTTAGTTCTTCTTCGTCAAAGTCGTTATAAACTTTTTTATAACCGGAGAATTTTAACTGCGATGAATAGGCTCGCAGCCCATAGTCCCCGGCTTCGATTTCAACCGTAACCGTATCGTAAACGGCGGGACTCATCTGACTGGCAGCAAAGCGTTCCCAGATCAGTTTGTACAACCGGTACTGATCTTTGCTCAAATACGATTTTACGGCCTCAGGATTTCTGTATATCGAGGTCGGCCGGATGGCTTCGTGGGCATCCTGAGCTGATTTTCTGCTTTTATAAATATTAGGCGTCTCGGGGACATATTCCTGACCGTAATACTCGGCAATATAGCCCAGTGCTTCCTGCTGCGCAACAGCAGCTATACGGGTAGAATCCGTTCTGAGATATGTAATCAACCCCACTGTCCCTTCCTTGCCCAGTGCCAAACCTTCATACAACTCCTGCGCTACCCGCATGGTGCGGCTGGAAAAGAAATTAAGGCGTTTGGATGCTTCCTGCTGCAAAGTGCTGGTAATAAACGGGGGATTGGAACGTTTGCGTTTTTCCTTGGTTTCGATATTGGCAACCGTTATGGGGGCTTTTTTCAACTCGACCAGAATTTCATCCTTCTGGTCTGCAGAGCTGATTTCAATCTTTTTGTTTTTGTAACTGCTTAGTTTGGCAGTAAACGAATCTTTTTTTCCGCTACTTAGAATGGTCTCAATGCTCCAATACTCTTCGGGTACGAAAGCTGCTATTTCTTTTTCGCGGTCGCAGATCAATTTGACGGCAACTGACTGTACTCGTCCGGCCGACAATCCTTTGCGGACTTTGCTCCAGAGCAACGGGCTTAAATTATAGCCGACCAGGCGATCAAGTATGCGCCGGGTCTGCTGGGCATCAACTCGGTTGATATCAATGGGGCGTGGGCTCTTGACGGCTTTTTTTACGGCATCTTTGGTTATTTCATTGAATTCG
>CAZRMB010000125.1:0-6979 GCA_964600925.1 uncultured Syntrophomonas sp. | reverse complement strand
TATTCTATTTATTAATGATTCCTGTAAACATTCCACCCGCAGAGATTTTTGTCCACATATTGCTATGCATTTTGTAACTCTGCTGACGATTGTGGCAACCGGGGGGCACCCGCCGAAATTTCGATAAACCCCCACCTCGTCACCCGCTGCTTACACGGGTCAGGCGCTTTAAGGCCTTGGACAGGCCGTTGTTCTTATTTTTTCTGGGCTTCTTCTATGGCTGCACTTATTTCATCGATCACCTCCTGCAAAAGATCCTGATTGGGACCCTGGGCCATGATTCTCACCAACGGCTCGGTCCCGGAAGGTCTTACCACCAGTTTGCCCTGTTCTCCCAGCTTTCTTTCTGCTGCCTGCATTGATGCAACAACTAGATCATGGGCTAGAATAGTGTCCTTGTCTTCCAGCTTGATATTGACCAGCATCTGGGGTTGTTTTTCCATCTCCCTGGCAAGATCGGAAAGCGGTAAACCGGTTCTCTTCATGACTTCAGCCAGCTTGAGTGAGCTCAGCAGACCGTCGCCGGTCGTGGCATGGGCAAGGAAAATAATATGTCCTGACTGTTCGCCTCCCAGCAATGCCCCGGTTTCCATCATCTTCTCCAGAACATAACGGTCTCCCACGGCACAGCCATCCACTAGAATCCCTTCTCTTTTCAGGGCGATGTCAAGACCGATATTGCTCATGACTGTAGCTACGATAGAATTAGGTTTAAGGGCACCCCGGCGAAACAAATCCAGGGCACAGATGGTCATGATAAAATCCCCGTCCAATTCATTGCCCCGTTCATCGACCGCAATGCAGCGATCGGCGTCGCCGTCATATGCAATGCCCAGATCAGCCTTGTAATGGAGGACCGCCTTTTTCAGGGAAGCGGTGTGAGTCGAGCCACAGCGGTCATTTATATTAATGCCGTTGGGCTGATTGTTTATGGCCACAACCTTGGCTCCCAGGCCCTCCCACAGCCTTGGAGCTGCCTGATAAGACGCTCCGTTGGCACAATCCAATACCACGGTGAGATTGCTCAGATCTTTTTCCGTGAAGCAGGAACGCAAAAAGGCCAGATAACGATTGGTCGCTTCCGCCACATCATAAATTCTGCCTACATCTGCTCCCTGTGGCCTGATCAATTCCCTGGTTCCTTCAAGGACCAGTTTTTCGATCTGGGATTCGGTCTCATCCGGTAGTTTATATCCGTTGGGGCCAAAGAATTTGATGCCGTTATCCTGTACCGGGTTATGGGAAGCGGATATCACGACACCACAGGACGCGTTATATTGCTGGGTCAGATAAGCCACCGCCGGCGTAGGAATAACGCCCAGGGTCAGAGCATCGGCACCAGTCGAACAGATCCCGGCCAGCAAGGCCGCCTCCAGCATATCGCCGGATATCCGGGTATCTTTGCCCACCATGATCCGTGGTTTGGAATTACTGTCCTGCTGGGCCAAAACAAAACTTCCGGCCCGCCCCAGATCAAATGCCATTTCCGGGGTCAGTTCCACATTGGCTATACCTCTTACCCCGTCCGTCCCAAACAGAATGCCCATTTAAATATCCTCCCTGTCAGCCTTGCAAATTAATATATGAAGCTGGTTTATTAAATTTTTATCAATTATATAGATGGTATGACTTTTTTATATTTTTAGCAAAGTATTTATTGATAATTCTCCGGAACGGGCAGTTGACTGCCTCTCTGAACCTGGCTGCTTTCAATAACCGGAATGAAACCTGGCGCCTCAAAGACGGAAATGATCTTTTCCGCCACCTTCAAACCGTCTACGGCAGCACTGACGATTCCACCGGCATAACCCGCCCCTTCACCGCACGGATAGACCCCATCTACGGAAACAGAAGTCAGTGTCTGATCACGTTCGATGCGCAATGGAGCCGAAGTACGGGTCTCCACTCCGGTCATCACCGCTTGCTCACTGACAAAACCAGCCGCCTTTTTATCCCAATTCAGCAGCCCGCGGCGCATGACCTCGGCTATTTCCTGGGGCAGCAGCTGCCATAGATTGACACAAGCTACGCCGGGTTTATAGCTGGCCAGCGAATCTTCCAAGCTGTCAGAAGGTCTGTAAGCAAGAAAATCCTTCATGTATTGGGCCGGAGCCCGGTAATTTTCTCCCCCCATTTTAAATGCCTTCTGCTCCAGTTCCTGCTGCAGATTGACCCCTCCCAGGGGATCATTTTCCCAGTCGGCCGGATGCACCGTTACTACCATGGCACTGTTGGCTACACCGCTGTCGCGGCTGAAATAGCTCATACCATTTACCACCACTTCACCGGGAGCGGATGACGAAGCAATGACACTTCCGCCCGGACACATGCAAAATGTGTACAGCGATCTTCCCGTGCTGCGATCCTGATAGGTGAGCTGATAATCAGCTGCCGGCAAACGCGGATGACCGGCATATTTGCCATACTGGATCGTATCAATCAGGCGCTGGGGATGTTCCACTCTTACTCCCAGAGCAAACGACTTGGGAATCAGCCTGACACCTTTGCCGGCCAGCATATGATAAACCTCCCGGGCACTGTTGCCCACCGCCAGTACCAGGACATTGCACTCTATTTCAGTATCATTGTTTATTATTATGCTTTTTAGTTGTTTCTGGTTAATAATGATATCCGTCACTCGGGCAGAAAAATAGAATTCGCCACCCAAGCGGATCACTTCGCGGCGGATATTTTTTACCACCTGGCGAATGCGGTCGGTCCCCACATGAGGTTTTTTCACATACATGATTTCCGGATCTGCTCCGAATTGGGCAAATGTTTTCAGCACATATTCAACTCGTTGATCACCGATGCGGGTGGTCAGTTTGCCATCGGAAAATGTTCCGGCACCGCCTTCTCCAAATTGAGTGTTTGAGTACCTGGTCAAAGCTCCCCCTGACCAAAACCGTTCTACTGCCTTGACTCGCTGATCCACATCCTGGCCTTGCTCAACAACCACCGGCCGGTAACCGTGACGGGCCAACAGGAGCGCAGCAAAAAGACCGGCCGGACCTGCACCAACAATAATGGGGGCAGCCGTCAGCCGGTTGTTGCCGGGCACAAGCGGCACGGTTGGTTTTTCTTCCAGCAGGCTTATTTCAGGCTGCTCCAAACATTCCGCAGCAATTTTGACTCCCTCAGCCAGCTCGATATCCAGGGTATAAGAAAAATAGATGGTACGGCGCCGGGCATCGACAGCTTTTTTAACCAGCTTGCAGTCTTTGATATCCCGGACGGTGATCCCTAATTTACGAGCCGCCAGAAGCGGTAAACGGCTTTCGTCTTCATCCAGTGACAAGCGTATTTCACGCACTCTTATTTTCATTGTTGAACCTCATTTTCAACCGGTTCAATCGCAACAACTACATTGATCTGCGCCGGTGAAATAATCATTTCTTCCGGTGTTTGCAGTGCCACCACCTGGGTAAAGCTCTCTTTCCGGTCAGTCAAATCGATTTCCTGGCTGGTTATTTCCTCCATCCCGGCAAGGCTGCTTTCACTACCCAGGACTGAAACCGTGGCAGGGTCTGAGCTGGTTGCTCCCAATACGTAACCGTCCGCCACTTTCCCTTTCCATTTTAGCTTGACTGCCAGCTCTTTGGTAACCTTCTTGCTCTCCGCCACCGCGTATACATTTGCTGTAGCCGGGACCAATTGAATTCCGCTGTTTATTTTGTTACCGTGTGCATCTCTGGCAACCAGTGATGACTGCTGGCTTAAAATGCCCATTTCTTCGCCGACATTGATCTGGACATAAACCGAAGTCACTTTGCTGATGGCTGCCTGCTCCCCTCTGATGATGCACTTTTCCGGAGAAATGTTTACATCCCGCAGTTCAACTCCGGTCGGCAAACTCTGGGATAGTTCATATTTGATGGTAAGACTCCGGTCAGCCGGACTATTCAACTCAATGTCCACTTTATCGGGTTGAACCGTGGCAAACAAGACTCCCTGCAACGGTTTGATCTTGACTGGTAATTTATATGATCCCTGCTGCAAACCGGTAAGATCAACAAAAGCTATAATCTTGCCGGTCGCTTTTGTACTCCCCCATATTCTGACGGTAACAGTTTCCGGGCCATTTACGATCAGACCTGCCGGCACATTGTAATAATTCAGTTTGGCTTGCTGATAATTCTGACTCGTAGCCGCTCCACCCTGGTTTACAACGTAAAACCACAGCATGATCGCCATCAGCAGGGATAAAATTTTCATCCCGAATTTTTTATTCTGAGAAACATCTTTTTTATTTGTCATTTTGGCAGCCACCTCCTCCAAAGGCCAGATTTTTCAGGTTCTGCCTGAAGCAATTCCCTGGTCAGCAATTCCTGCAGATACTGCGGCTGCAACGGTCGGTACAGCCTGCCGCCATTGGCCATGGAAATTTTGCCCGTTTCTTCAGAGACAATGACCGCAATAGCATCAGATACTTCCGTAATGCCCAGACCAGCTCGATGCCGGGTACCAAGCTCACCGGGCAACTCTGCATTGCGACTCAGCGGTAAAACACAGGCAGCTTTATTAATACGTCCGTTGTTTATGATAACCGCACCGTCATGCAAAGGCGTGTTGGGAACGAAGATATTGACCAACAAACCTGAAGAGACCAAAGCATCCATGCTAATTCCATTTTCCGTATATTCAGCGATTTCTGTTTCCCTGGTAAGAATCATCAGCGCTCCGGTTCTGTCTCGTGACAGGATGGTGACTGCTGCCGTAATTTCAGCAATAATTGCCTGATAACCTTCTGCATTCAGATTCCCGGCTGAGGATTTAAAGAAGCTGCCTTTGCCCAACTGCTCCAGCAGTCGTCTCAGTTCAGGCTGAAAAACGATGGGCAGGGTAATGGCAAAAATGATCCATAATTTGTCCAGCAGCCAGTTCAGCATCCGTAAATCCAAAATACTGACCATGACAGAAAAGAGCAGCAGAATAATAAGGCCTTTAAGCAGTTGTGCTGCCCGGGTCTCTCTGATCATGCCCAATACACGATAAATGATGTAGGCGACGATAAAGATGTCCAAAAGATTACGGAATATGTTCCAGGGGCTGGCTGATACCCCCGACAATAAACTCAAATCCAACGCTGTTCCTCCATTTATAAATTATTTACACCTGTAAATAATGGAATACTGCCAAAACACCTTCCTCAAGATGAACTGTTCCCCTTGATCCGGTCATCACATTTGAAACCGCATACGGATCCCTTTTCTCCAGGCGAACATTTTGCAGCGGATATTCAAAACCGTTTATGGTCAATCCCCGTGCAGTATCGGTCAGGGAAAGGATGGAAACCAGATCACCCTTCCCGCCCCATATTTCAAGTTCTTTGTTGGCAAGATAAACACATACCTCAGGTGAAATATGACTGATTTTTATGTCCTGTTCGAGCAGCTCGATCCCGCTGTAAATATTTGATAAAGTATGGTCTAGCCTTCCACCCAGCGTACCCAGCAAAATAATCTCCGTAGCTCCCATTTCTTTCGCCAGGGCAAGTACTTTCTGGGTATCGGTTTCATCTTTACGGCGGGGCAGCAATGTAAAAGGCACACCCGCTTCGTTAAAATGACTCCTGACTTCGGGCAGAATCGAATCCATATCACCGACAATGGCAGCAGGCCGCCAGCCCAATTGATAGGCATAATTAGCCCCTCCGTCTGCACATAGTATGCTTTCTGCACCTGAAAACTTACTGGCATAGAAATTAATATCTCCATATTGACCATTAGCCATTATAATAAATTTCATGATTGTCTTTCCTCATCGTGTTTTGTTTTTCCATATGATTGCCATCATTCAAATTGTAATATGCATTGGCCTACATGTACACCCCGGTAATAATTGATTTTACCTGCAGCCACAGAACAGCAGCTGTCACCATGCCAAGCGCAAAATTCGGGACATTTATAAATTGACAAAAAAATATCCGTTCACTATAATTCTAAATAATTGATTGTAGCAAGGAGGCGAACCAAATGGCTCATGTCATAACAGACGAATGTATAAGCTGCGGCGTATGTGTCGATGAATGTCCGGTCGAAGCAATCACTGAAGGAGAAGACAAATATGTGATAAATCCTGATCTCTGTACCGATTGCGGTTCCTGTGCAGATGTATGCCCGGTCGAAGCACCTGTACCGGCTGATGAATAAATGTTGACCTGATTATAGCGAATACTTCATAAAAAAACCCGTAAAGGGTTTTTTTATTTTCTGTCAAAGCTTGATTTCGAAGCATCTCTATCCTGTAAAACACCGGCCACCGTTTCGCTCAGTTCCTTAACTCCGTAAGGTTTGGGAATAACTCCTTTAAATCCCCATTTTTCATGGTCAGCCATAATGGGATCATTATAGTAGCCGCTGCTGACGATGACACAAGCCTGCGGATCCATTTTCAACAGTTCCCCAACGGTTTCTTTGCCGCCCATCTGACCCGGAACGGTCAGATCAAGTATGACCGCGTCATAAGGCAGTCCCTTTTCCATGGCTTCTCGATACATCTGCAACGTAGCACTGCCGTCACCAACAGTATGCACTTCATATCCGATCGAATCGAGTATTTGTGCGGCCACCTCGCGGATCCGTTCATCATCATCCATTACCAGGATCCTTCCCCGTCCCCGATTTAATACAAATTGACTGTCAGCCGACTGGATTTTTTTCAGGTCGCAGGCAGGAAGATAAACATGGAAAGTTGTCCCAATCCCCTCCTGGGAGTCGACCAGAATACAGCCGTGATGTTTGCGGATGATGGAATAGGAAGTAGCCAGTCCCAACCCGCTGCCAGTGGGTTTGGTGGTAAAGTATGGATCAAAGATCCTGGAGAGGATCTCTTCCGGGATCCCGTCTCCTTCATCAGCAACACTAAGGCGCACATATCTGCCAGCCGGTAAAGTGGTTATTTCTTCATCATCAAGCACTATATTTTCTCCCGATACCCTGATCGTTCCTCCATTGGGCATGGCTTGAATCGCATTGAT
>CAZRMB010000124.1:3275-7042 GCA_964600925.1 uncultured Syntrophomonas sp. | reverse complement strand
AAACGGGGTATAAACCCCGTTTTATTTAATCAGTTCAACCGATCCGTCTTCATTTTTCTGTACTTTGCTGTCTATTTCCAGGATATATATTTTATTATTGACGGTATCAATCGCCACTTCCCGATTGATGATCGTATTAACCTCCTGACTGGTAAGGAGGGTACGAATCTGCACTCCGTTATCATACAACTCGATGTGCATTTTATCACCGTTATCCTTGTTTATAGTTTTCTCGGTAAAATTCTGATATGGCTTCTCGAAAATATATTTGTACCCGCCCTCGACAAACTGCATTTCTGTCCCATTAAGATAAACTTTTATAGCGGCTCACCTCCGAGCTTATTTCTCTGCAGCAATATTATTCTATTGCCTGCTGCCGGGCTTAATGGCTTCACCCTGGCCGGCTTTGCAGAGCGGGCAGTTGACTGCCTCCCATGATTCGATGTCCATACTGAGGACTGACTGAAACGGTACACCAAAATCAACTTTACCTGCGCTGCGGTCAACCAAAACGCCAACTCCTACAATTTCACCACCAAGCTGGCGAATGACATCGATTACTTCCACCACTGATCCGCCGGTCGTAACGACATCTTCAACCACCAGCACCCGATCTCCTGTTCCAATTTTAAATCCCCGACGCAAAGACATCTGACCGTCCTGGCGCTCGGTAAACATGCTGGGAACTTTCAATTGCCTGGCTACTTCATAGGAAACGATGATCCCTCCCATAGCCGGTCCGACCACATAATCGATTTTTTCATCTGCAAATTTCTCCGCCAGATGACGGGCCAGTTCTTCCGTATATGCTGGGTATTGCAGCACCTGGGCGCACTGCATATAACGGTTGCTGTGACGTCCGGAGGTCAGTTTAAAATGTCCTTCCATCAAAGCTCCTGAATCGGTAAATATTTTGACCGCCTGTTCCTTACTCAGCATCACTTTTTTCCTCCAACTCTTCAATAATTCTTATTGCCGCTGCCCTGGGATTTTCCGCCTGAGTGATCGGACGGCCGATCACCATGTAATCTGCCCCCATGTTCATCGCATCCCATGGAGTGGTAATTCTCTTTTGATCATTGACCTCCGACCAGAGCGGTCTGATCCCCGGCGTTACGATTTTAAAATCAGGTCCGCAGGCGTCGCGAATGGCAGTAATTTCCTTGGGTGAACATACGACTCCGTCCAAGCCTGATTCCTTGGCCATTACTGCCCATTTGACCGCCAATTCACGAACATTCATACCTTCCACATACATTTCCTCTTTGAGCTGCTGATCGGAAATACTGGTCAAAACGGTTACAGCCAGAACGATAGGAGCCTCGATCCCAAGTGATGCCGCTTCAGCTTTGACATCATCGACCGCTTTTTTCATCATTTCCCGGCCCCCGGCAGCGTGAACGTTAAACATGTAACACTGCAGCCGAGTAAGAACTTTGCCGGCTGAACCTACCGTATTGGGGATATCGTGGAATTTTAGATCGACAAATACCCTGCCGCCCAATTGGTTTACTTCATTTACAATGGCAGGACCGATACTGTTATATAACTGCATGCCGATTTTAAATGCGCCTACATAAGGGGCCAGATCTTTGACCAGTTTTAGGGCTTCCTCATGGGTGTCAACATCCAGTGCCAAAATGATTCTGTCTTTCGGGTTCATATATTGCCTCCTTGCCTTCTGATCTTACAAACATTATTAATAGTATTATTTAAATTGACAATTGAGTCAACGTTCAGTTTTACATTAAACATCTCTTCTGGTCAACGCTGCATTTATGTTTTACAATTATAGGCAGAGCAGGTAATCATATGTTCAATTTTAATGGTAATTGTTTGGAGGTATTAATATTATGGCCGATATTTGGCATCTTCAATATCAGCAAAAACTAACTTCTGCAGATAATGCCGTCAAGAATATTCCTGACGGTTCAGTCATATTCTGCGGATTCTGTGCCGCTGAGCCGCCTGCACTGCTGGATGCCTTGCAGGCCAACCGGCATAATTACAAAAATATAAATATTGTTCAAATGCTTTCACCCTGGCGTTCTTTATTTGTCGAAGAGGAAAACACTGCACATTTGCGTCTCAACAATTGGTTTTCCAGTGCGTTTACCCGTTCAGCCGTAACAGAAGGCTGGGCTGATTATACGCCTACTCATTTTCATGACAGCAGTCACATCATCCGGCAGGAAATCGTACCGGTGGACGTTTTTATGACGGCTGTCGGTCCGATGGATGAGCAGGGCTATTTTAATCTTGGTGTTTCGGTTGCCTATACTTTTGACGCTATAAAAAAAGGCAAGCGGGTGATTTTCGAAGTGAATCAAAACATGCCTCGTACTTCCGGCAACAGTTTTGTTCACATCAGTCACGTTGATCAAATCATAGAAAACCATGCCAAACTGCCGCAGATGGATAGTGCCATCCCCAATGACATCCAGCGCATTATCGGTCAAAGAGTTGCCGATCTGATTGAAGACGGTTCAACCGTACAGTTGGGTTTTGGAGGCATTCCCATGGCCATGGCCGACTTTCTGAAAGAGAAGCATAATCTGGGCATTCATACGGAACTTGTTGTTGATGCCATGGTCGATTTAATCGAATGCGGAGCAGTCAACAACCATAAACGTGCGCTTCACAACGGCAAAATAACCGGCACTGCGCTGGTTGGAACCGATAAAATTTACCACTTCAGCCATCAAAATCCCCTGGTTGAACTCCATCCGGTGGATTACACCAATGATGTCAGTATGATCGCCGCCAACAATAAAATGGTAGCTGTTAATGCCACCCTTGAAGTCGATCTTTTCGGTCAGTGTGTATCGGAATCATTCGGTTTCAAACATTACAGCGGTTCAGGCGGCCAACTGGATTTCATACGCGGCGCAGTAAAATCGCCTGGCGGCAAAGCGATCCTGGCCCTTCCTTCAACTGCCAGAGCAGATTCCATCTCCCGTATCGTCCCCTGTCTCAGCAGAGGAGCGGCGGTTACCGTACCCCGTAATGATACCGACTATATTGTGACCGAATATGGAGCGGTAAGACTGCGAGCCAAAAGTCAGCGGGAACGGGCGCTGGCGCTTATCTCCGTTGCTCATCCCAACTTCCGTGATGAATTGCGGTTTGAAGCGCAAAAAATGAATTTAATTTAAAATGAAAGGGTTTTAAACCGTTAAGATTTAAAGCCCTTTACAATATTATATAACCGCAGGCAGAATGGTTGCCGGAAAGATCAGGAAGCATAATGAAACCCCGATTATTTACTCTTCATTACCC
Organism: uncultured Syntrophomonas sp.; assembly: GCA_964600925.1. Taxonomy (GTDB): domain Bacteria; phylum Bacillota; class Syntrophomonadia; order Syntrophomonadales; family Syntrophomonadaceae; genus Syntrophomonas_B. The sequence continues at coordinate 3,763 of CAZRMB010000124.1, read as the reverse complement.
ATAACAAACTGTATAAATGCATTCAGTAACGGCGACCGATATTTGTCTTTATGCCAAATTAATTTAAATTCACGCGATATGGGAAGACCATTCAATTTAATGTTTATCAGCCTGCCGCTTTCGATTTCTTCCATTACAGCCCTTTGGGATATGAATGCAATTCCAATATCAGCAGCGACAGCGCGTTTGATTGCTTCCGTATTGTTCAAAACATGCCAGACTTCATAGCAGACCTTTTGTTCCTTTAATTTCTTTTCAACCACTTCCCGGGTGCCACTTCCCTGCTCCCGCAGGATCAATGCTTCCCCGGCAATCTCAACCGGATCTATAGCCAGTCTGCCTTCTCTGGCCCAACGGTGCTGCGGAGAACAGATCAGCCAGATTTCATCATCCATAACCTTCTCAATCACGATTTCGCCGGAGTGAACCAATCCTTCAACAAATCCGATATCCAATTGATTGGTTAGCAGCATTTCTTCAATTACTGA
>CAZRMB010000124.1:0-3175 GCA_964600925.1 uncultured Syntrophomonas sp. | reverse complement strand
GCGGCATGTGATACTATACCTGTTTCAGCAACTTCCGTAAATAGCTCCAGCTGTCTCAGGTTCACAGAATTCCTCCTCACAGTTCAATCGCGGTGCAATCAAGAATTATTTCCTTCTTCAAGCTCTATGAGAAGAGCATCTTTTCCTTCAGGTTTTTTAATTAATTCTATTAGATCTAGAATAACCTGTCTTTCTTCGTTGGTCGATCTCTCCAAAAAGGTTTTAATTTCACTATATTGCACATCCAGAGGACTGCGGTACGTATTAAGCCGTTCAATGATCCCCACCAAGTTTAACAGTTCCGGATCTGTCCAGGCTGCAATCAGATCAACAACCTGCCTGATCTCATATCTCTTCAGTGCATCTTTCAAGGTAGTATTGTTGTAGTAATCCAAATATAAATCTTCGTCCATACTTCCCATCAGGAAATAGGATGTATTAACACCCAACGATTTCCCAAGATTATTCAATACTTTTATAGAAGGCTGGGTGCGGTCGGTTTCGATCTGGGTGATCATACTATCCGTGATACCGATCATATCACCCAGATCTTTCTGGGTCAGACCCATCGTTTCACGCAGGCGTCGTACTTTTTGCCCTAATGTTTCCTCTTCGTTGATTGGAAAGAGCTGACTGGTCGGTACATTAATCACTTGAGCCAATTTTTCCAGGGTTTTTAACGAAGGAGTTGACAATGACCGTTCAACCTCACTTAAATGAGCAGCTGACACCCCGGACTTTCGGCTCAGTTCGTTCAAGCTTAAACCGCGCTCCTCTCTTAATCTGCGTAATCTTGAACCTACCAGTTCAATTGTCTGATTTTGTTTTTGATAGTATTTATCAGTTGATTTTGATGGCTCGCGATCAAATATTTTTACTATCTGCAAAACAACATCCGGAGATATCTCGTTGCTCTGCTCCATCTCCATTAAGGATGACAGGGCAATATTCAATTGTCCGGCAACTTCTTCAATCGTCATACCTTTTTCTTCACGCCATTTTTTCAACTGTTCACCCAGTGACATATTGTGCCTCCCCAAAAATAAATATCTGCATATTAAAAATATTACTTTATAAATTCAATTAATTGTATAGCATTGCCCTCAGGATCTTCTATAAAAGCAATTTTACGATCCGGTCTGAACTGTGATGGCTCTAATTGAAACTTGACTGAATGCTCTTTCAATCTCCGGCAGTATGATTCCAGATTATCGACAGCTATGGCAAAATGATTGAAGCCATTGTCAAAAGAGTTCTCTCCCGGCAGAAATGATTGTTCAATCTCCAGAGACATGTTTCCATCACCTACAAAATAATAGTTCTGTCCTCCCATACTAACAGTTTCCTGAATACTGAAACCTAACACGTCACCATAAAAATGCAAAGCTGCCTCTACATTCTTTACTTTAACCCCAAAATGATGAATTTGCAAAAACAGACCTCCTATTTCTTGAATTCCTTTTTGGTCAGTGCAAAACATTCTTCGGTCACTTGCAGTGTCTTTTGTATATCATCAGCAGAATGAGCAGCAGATAAGAACCAATTGTGATGGGGATGCAAGAAAACCCCGCGTTTAGCCGCCTCACCGCAGAAATAACGGCTCACGGAAAAATCATCGTCGCCAACGAAGCGCATAAACGGTATGGCAGGATGACCTGTATAATTGATATGAATGCCCTGACTTGCTGCCTGTTGCTGTATTCCGGATTTCAATATCGTACCCATTTCATTGATATAATCTGTGACCCCGTCTCTGACGATGATTTTCATGCAGGCCAGAGAAGCAGCCATAGGAACAGCGCTGAAAAAATGGGTGCCGGTAAAATAAGCTGTTCCAGCCGTTGTTTTCAGATTTTCCTTGCCGGTCAGGGCGGCAATTGGATAACCGTTGGCCATGGCTTTGCCAAAACACACCATATCTGGTTCAGCTCCGAAGTAAACATGGGAACCGTGTGGATTTAAACGAAAACCACAGCGAATATCATCAATAATCATCAGGATTCCATCCCGATTACAGATTTCTCTAATTTCTTTATAAAACCCCTGGGCGGGCATAACCATGTCACCGAGGGCGGGATGATGGAAAGGCGTCAGCATGATGGCGGCAACATCTCCTCGGTTTTCATCGATCAAAGTTTTTAATTCATCCAAATCGTTATAGTTAAAATATAATACATGATCATGATATTCTTTGGGAATACCAAAATCAGAATGTGTGCACCAGAAGTGGGCACCGTGATAAGCCCCGTGGGCCATTATAACTTTGTTTTTTCCTGTATATCCTCTGGCAATGGTGGTTGCAAATGAGGTTACATCCGATCCGTTTTTACCAAACACCACCCAATCCTGACCTTCGATCAGATTGACCATATATTCAGCCATTTCGTTCCAGCGGCTGCTGGGCAGTGTGAAACAGTCTCCTTTTTGCATCTGTCTGATCGCTTCCTGATCGATTTCTTCATTACATATACCCAGAATGTTGGTTCCAAAAGAGCACATATAATCGATATATTCATTGCCATCCACATCCCAAATATGGCTTCCCTTACCGTGATCAATAAAGCAGGGATAGGAACCATAGGTCATAAATGTGGGGGTGCGCGGCCCGTAAATACCATTGGGGATATATTGGCGGGCTACCTCCAGCATTGCATATGATTTTTCAAATGAATACTCCGTCACATTTTCCACTCCTCTCGAAAAACACCGTAAACCAAACACATTCGTTTAGTAGAGACTGACAAGGATATACGACGATTTAACATTCAAGCACAATATATTAGCAATCTACCAGTCACGCAGGAAAGGGATCACTACGTGACTGGTATATAGGATTGGATTTTATTTTTTACTGGTACAGATTACCATTTTCTGTAGTCAAGGTGTTGATATTTTTCCAAATGTCTGACCGGCAGATTCAAAGCGTCTTTGCGGAAAGGCGGAGCTAGTTGGGTTCCGTCAACTTCAAACTGCAAAACTGCAGGTCTTCCGGATTTTATTGCTTCGGTCAGCGCATCGCCTACATTTTCAGCCTTGTCAATGGTTGCGCCATATGCGCCCATTGCCATAGCCACTTCACCGAAGTTTGGTGCTTCGATATCTACGCCGATAAAGCGGTTATTGTAAAAATCGATCTGGTTTTTCTTTTCAGCACACCAGGCTGTATTGTGGAATA
>CAZRMB010000123.1:0-7044 GCA_964600925.1 uncultured Syntrophomonas sp. | reverse complement strand
AACAATCAAAAACTCCAATCCCATCAATTTAACAGATACAAGTATATTATTGAGAACATAAAGGATGTCATCTGGGAGTTGAACAGAGACTTTGCATTTACCTTTGTGAGCCCAAACGCCAAGGAATTGACGGGTTATGCGATTGAAGAACTATTTGGACGCAAATTAACTGATTTCCTGGTTGACGAGTCCAAAGATTATTTTTCTGAGCAAGTAAAGCAACACTTGAATAAACGTCTTAACGGCGATCCGGAACAAACTAATTTACATGAAGTCCAATTTATTTGTAAAAACAATGTTATCAAATGGGTTGAAGTCTCCGCCAACCTTCTCTTCGAAGAGGGAGAATTTATAGGTTATATAGGTACTACGAGAGATATTGCGGAAAAGAAAGAATATGAGCTCCGATTAAGCAAATATATTGAAGAGTTAAAAAAAGTAAATGAAGAATTGAAAAAAACGGCTACGATAGACATACTGACCGGAGCATACAATAGAAGACAATTTGAAGAAGATATAAATGTAATCATTAATAATAAAGATAAACAGGCTGTTCAATTCTCACTGATATTATTTGATATTGATCGCTTTAAAACGATCAATGATTATTTTGGGCATAAAATAGGCGATCATGGGAACGGAATAGGGGATGGTATTCTTCAGTACTGTTACTTCCTTTAATAAATAAATAGATTTAGCATAGTCTCGACATATTTTAGGAAAAAGTATGTGAGACTATGCTCATCTTATATTTCAAAAGACTAGCTATTAAACCGAATGTTACTATAATTAAGATAAATTTTCCAAAATATAAAACAATACTTCTTGATTCAAGCAGTTTGGAAAAAGAACGCATATTCATATATCATGCATTAAAATAATAATAATCACCGAAGCAGAGCCAAGCTTCTCTATTAAAGGGGGAATAAACAATGAATGCAAATAGGCTAATGATTGTAATTATAATTACTTTAATTGTAAGTGTTTCGTTAGCGGTATTTATTAATAGAGGAGATAATAATATAAATACTGCAAAGAAAGAGAATGATAATTACCTGGTTTCTTTTAATGGAAAAATCGGTATTTATGATATAAAAAAACAAACTTTCGAATTATTATATGATGATATTTATGTCTCTCAAATAATCGGCATCATTAATAATAATGAAATTGTGGTAATAAATGCACTCCCCGAAAATTGTGTTGAAGGTGGATCATTTCAGCATCCACAAAAAATATATATTGTGGATCTTAATAACAAGAGCCGCAGATGCCTGGCTAAAAATGTTAGTAAAGCTTATTTATCTCCTGACGGAGGTTATGTTGCATATATAACTTTCTCTGATGGTGGACTCGAGTACATAAATTTACGAACTCTCACTACAACCCATATAGCTGAATCTGTTGGAAGTTTTGGCCCCGATAATATATGGTCACCTGATAGTACAAAGCTTGCAATAGCCAACGCCGATTCAGGCAGAATATCAATATACAATATGCTTACTAAACAATATGACCAATGTTTGCATCTTAACGATGGAAAAGCCATTTATTTAGGGTGGTTTGACAAAACACATTTACTAATTAAAGTACCTGAGGCTGACCAACAATATATCAAATCTTATGATATTAACAGTGAGAAAATAAAATATCTATTCAATAAGGAAGCCGATATTTATAACGCAGTTTGTACAAAAAATAGCATCATTGGTTTTAGAATTAATTCACAGGATACTTATAACTGGGATGTGGTGCTATCTTCTAAAACATCCCTGGATAGTGTTAGTGATTTACTCTCTATACCGTCAGATTTAGATCAGATGCCAAAAGATGAAAGGCCCTTCATGTTTTTGTCTCAATACACTCCGATTTCCGATTCTAAAATGTTTTACCGGTTCCTGGAATGTGAGACTTATCAGCCTCTTTATTGTGGCATAATAGATGTTGATGCTCATACTACAATAGAACTAGATAAGGCAATTACTTCATTGTTTGAGTTGGACTCCCGTCAATAAGGATTTACTTTTCGCCCTGTACCTTGTACTACGGATTTTCCGATCTCCTTAACTCGTAATGAATTCTATTTAATATTAACAGGGTTAGACTCCCCGTTGATATCCGTCTTTTGTAGAGCGTCCAACATGACTGCTGCTTCCGCGCGGGTAACCAGATCCAGCGGTGCAAGCTTATCTGTCGTCTTGCATTTAATCAGTCCATTTTCAATTGCCATGCTCATTGCTTCTCTAGCCCAGGAGGGAATCATGTCCTGGTCACTATATTTATTTAATTGCTCTATGCCAGTGTTTGTCACCTTGGTTTTGCTCGCCTGCGCTAAAATTACTACTGCCTGTGCCCGGTTGAGTGGATCTTCCGGTGCAAATTTCCTATCACCGGTACCCGAAAATACACCCGCCTTGACCACCGCTCCTACGGCTCCGGCATACCATTGATCGGAAACATCAGTGAACTGTGCCCGCGCCGTAGCCTGATCAGGTTCCAGCTTCAGCAAACGACTCAGCATAACGGCAAATTCAGCCCTGGTTATCTGTCCTTGCGGGTTGAATTCATCGGCGCTTATCCCGGTTACAATATAACGATCAGCCAGTTTTTCAATAATCGTCCGGTCAGGATTATTGGCCAAGTCAGCAAATGATGATTTTTCCAGCAGCTTGGCAGTCGTCAGTGCTTCTATCCATCGGACGCCTGACGCTCTGGTAATATTCAAATCATTGATCACCACGGTTCGAACCCTTATCACTTTTGGGTCAGCTTCTCCCGGCTGGAATTGGGCGAAGGTGCCCAGGTCATTAAGCACATAATAGCGTCCGCTATCCTCTCCCAGATACAACATTTCGTGGCCGGGGAAATGCAGAGAAGCACCTGGACTTACGTTCTTGAGCAATTGTTCGCGCCAGGCAACACTATAGCCCTCAAAGGTTACTGTTTTTCCGGCTGAAATCTCCTGTGCATCGGAATTTCTGGCCAGTCTGAATCCAAAACAGCGGTATAATTCCATAACCAAAGCGGAGCAATCACGGCCATTCAGCATGCCTCCCCAGCAATAACGCTCCCCTTGCATTTTAAATGCCTGACGAATGATATTGGCCCGGGTATAAGGCAGATAGCCTACACTAACATCATTGGAAATGGGTATCGGGACCAAAGCAAATTCCAGTTGACCTGACACATTGCGAATGGGAAGTTTAACCACATAATTCTGGTAAACACTCCGGTCGCGAATGGAATCCGGTAGCTCTTCCGGATCTGCCAGAGCCAACCTGGTTCCCATGGTAAACTCCATCTCCGAAATCTCCGGTAATAAAGGATCATTATCCAGTCTGATGAAATTTCCGGTTACGACCAGAAAATTTGATTCCTTTTGATAGGAAAGCCAGGTTTTTCGGTCGCATACCGCTGCATCTGCTGCCGGCAGCCAACCGGTGCAGTTAAACATTTGCACATAATACCACTTTTTATCCGCACTATGGTGAAGAATTACCACCGGTTCGGCAGCCAATATGGAGCTGTTCTGAAACAGATCAAAACCGGGATCATCGGGCTCGTCTCCAATTACGTCAGCAGTAGGATATATTTTTAAATTGCTTCTTTTTACCGTAAATCCATATTGAACCTGATTTTTTTCCTGCAAACCTGCCAAATTCATCTGCCGCTTCAGTTGCTTCCAATAGGTATCACCCACCACTTTTGCACCAATATAGGAAGGCTCAGTAGGAAATGGCCAATCAATAAGAACTTTTAGCTGTTCGCGGGTAAATGAGCCGGGATAATCGGCCAGGTTATAAACTGAATAGAAGATTTGTTTGACGATTTCCTGGTTAAAATCCTCAATTTGGTCAGTATTTAAGATAACCCTGTCCGGGTCAGACAGTTTATTTATCCAGTAATCAGCCTGAAGCATTTCATCTTTTACATTGGGCATCTTTTGCACTTCATAAGCACCAGCCGGCCCGGCCGGGCAAATCATACTAACTGCTATGGCTATGCCAAGCAGACATTTCACTACATAACGGTACACCTTACAGCCCCCTCCATTCGATAAGCTAAAACGTAAACAGTGTTACGATATTTCGCCACTTTGATCATTGCTTCTCAAATCATCAAAGTAACAGAGACCTCTTGTTATTCATAATCATTATTTATATGGATAATATTTCTACATATTTCTACCATATCCTCTTCATACTATTACGCAAAACTGTTTTCTCAATATATACAAATATAATCTTTCGGGCAGGTGCAGGCGGTGGATGATCTGCATTTTGTAGTCGGCAAGGGTGAAGTATTTGGACTATGTTCTTCATTGTTTGTCCGGACATTCTGATAATGCTACTATATAAGCAGTGGATTGACAGGGGGAGTGAGGGTATTTGAAGATTGTCATGGAAGAACCGCCGGAAGGTGAAGAGGAACAGATCATTATCAGATGCCGTAGGATGACGCCTGAACTTCTTCGCGCCCTTGCCCTTTTAAAAGCGCAGGATACGCTTATCGCCTACGGCGGCAATGAAATCCACCGTCTTCGGCCGGCTGGTATTTACTATATTGATGTCGTGGATAACAAAACTTTTATCTATCTCAAGGACAAGGTCTACGAATCAAAGCAAAAGCTTTACGAGTTGGAGCAGGCGCTTGCAAACGGCGACTTTTTACGGGTGTCCAAGTCGGTGATATTAAACCTGAGCAAGATAAAATCGCTGAGTCCTGCGTTAAGCGGACGGTTTGAAGCCCTGCTGGATAATGGCGAAAGAATCATTATCTCCCGGCAGTATATGAGCGATTTGAAAAAACGACTTGGTATATAGGAGGTGTCAGAATGCGTGCAGAAGAACTGCTAAAAACCATGGTCCATTCATTTTTCTTGATTACCACCGGAATTGTCATTTCGATGTATGTATTTTGCCTGATTTTTTATCCTGATGCCAGCTTTTCGCTCGATGATATCGGAAGGATACTGCTGATGGCCTTGGCCGGTGATTTGCCGTATGTCATATTTCTTTCGTCCCGCGAACTGGATAAAACGCAAATGCTTTTACGCAAAATCATTCACTTGATTGTTCTCTCGGCAGTTCTGTTATATTTTGCCTCACTCTGGGATTGGGTCAGTCTGCACAGCAGCAAAGAGGTTGCCGTGTTTCTTTCGTCTGTCTTAGCGGTATATGTTGCTGTCTTTTTAGCCACCCATTATCGGGACAAAAAACTTACCAACAAGATGAATGAACGGCTGAACGAGCATTATCGTTCTTAATCGTATATCGCCTATAAAGATCCTACGGGATGGTTGGCTGCATGCAGCTTACCATCCCTTTTTTACAACTTGCCGTACCATATCCGCAGCATACCGCTTCCCCTGTTGAAAGCGCCGAATAGGCTTGTTATAGTGTCTTCAAAAGGGGGCGATTCCTTGAATAAAATCATTGAGGTAACCAATTTAAGAAAAAACTATGACAGCTTGACTGCCGTAAAGGATATCAGTTTTTATGTTGAGCAGGGAAAGCTGTTTTCCTATCTCGGTCCTAACGGTGCAGGCAAATCAACCACCATCGATATCTTATGTACTTTCCTGGATTTCAGTGGCGGTGAGGTTTGCATAGACGGGCTTGACCTGCGCCGCCACAGTCAGGCCATTCGAAAAATCATCGGCGTGGTGTTTCAAGACAGCATCCTGGACGATTTGCTTACCGTGCGGGAAAATCTTACCCTCCGGGCCGGATTGTACACATCTGATAAAACCAAAATCAAGAACGCCGTATACGAGGCCGTGCAAACCACCGAACTGGGCGAGATCATCAACCGTCCTTACGGCAAGCTCTCCGGCGGCCAGCGACGTAGAGCCGATATCGCGCGGGCGCTGGTTCACAAACCGAAAATCCTGTTTCTGGACGAGCCCACCACCGGCCTTGATCCGCAGACGCGAAAAAGCATCTGGAATACGATAAAACAGTTACAGTCCAAAAACGGAATGACCGTTTTCCTTACCACTCACTATATGGAAGAGGCGGCTGAGTCTGATTATGTGATCGTAATCGACCATGGGGAGATTGCCGCCAAAGGCACGCCGGCGGAACTGAAAACGCGCTACTCATCCGATACGCTGAGATTGTTCGCATCAGATGAAGCCGGGCTGCGCCGCATCCTGCAGGATCAAAAGCTTGATTTTACGCTTGCTGCGGGGGAATTTGTCGTCAAGCTGCCCGATACGATGTCAGCCATCCCCGTATTGGAGGACTGCAGGACCTGCATCAGCGGTTTTCAAGTGCTGCAGGGCACCATGGACGACGCTTTTATCGGCATCACGGGAAAGGAGCTAAGAGCATGATGGTTTTTATGCAACGTAACCTAAAACTTTTTTTCCGCGACAGGAGCGCCGTCTTATTCTCACTGCTGGCTGTTTTCATTATCATCGCGCTGTACGCGGTGTTCCTGGGAGACGTCTGGCTGGATTCCATGAAAGCGCTTGCAAACGTTGATTTTCTGATGAACACCTGGCTGGTGGCCGGCCTTCTTGCGGTGGCATCGGTAACTACGACCATGGGTGCGTTTGGGGTGATGATCGAAGACAAGGTCAAAAAAATTGACAAGGATTTTTACTCCTCCCCGATCAAAAGAAGCAGTCTCACGGGAGGATATCTAGGAAGCGCGCTGCTGATCGGGATCATCATGTCTCTGGTCACATTTGCGGCTGCCGAGATTTACATCGTACTGAGCGGCGGCGCATGGCTGGATGCCGTTTCATGTCTCAAGATTGTCTTGCTGATATTTTTATCAACACTGATGAATACTTCATTGGTTTGCTTCATCGTATCATTTATAAATAGCAACCAGGCCTTCAGTACGGTCAGCACGATTATCGGCACACTCATCGGATTCCTTACCGGCATTTACCTCCCCATCGGGAGCATGCCTGCGTCTGTGCAAACGTTGATCAAGGTGTTTCCCCCCTCACAAGCGGCGGCCCTGTTTCGCCAGGTGCTGATGGAAGCGCCGATGCAAGACTCATTCAACGGAATCCCGGTTCAATACCTG
>CAZRMB010000122.1:1999-7153 GCA_964600925.1 uncultured Syntrophomonas sp. | reverse complement strand
CAGTTGTGCTAAAGTATAGTACCATTTTACAGTGTACAAATATTTTGAGGAGGTTTATTGGATGAAGGTCTATCCTACCAGTAGTATTCGTAACATAGCACTTGTCGGCCATGGAGGTACGGGTAAAACATCACTGGCTGAGGCAATGCTTTATTCCACCGGCGTTTTAAAAAGACTTGGCAAGGTTGATGATGGAACCAGTGTCGGTGATTACCTGCCCGAAGAAGTTAAGAAAAAATTTACTATCAGCGCTTCGCTGATTCCATGTGAATACAGGGATTGCAAAATCAACGTGGTTGACACGCCCGGATATGCAGATTTTTATTTTGAAGTAGCCGGTGCCATGCGTATCGTTGACAGCATGTTAATGATGTTTTCATCTACAGCCGGCGTCGAAGTACAGACTCAAGTCGCCTGGGATGATTATCCCCAGGTTCCTAAAATTGCCTTTATTAACAAGATGGAACGTGAAAATGCTGATTTTTATAAAGTTTTAGCCCAAATAAAAGAAACCTTCAGTGATAATGTTGTACCGATCCAATTGCCGATTGGCGCAGCGGATACTTTTAAAGGAATCGTTGATCTTGTTAAAATGAAAGCTTTCATGTTTGAAGGCAACAGCGGCAAAATGACTGAGAGTGATATTCCCGCTGACATGATGGATGATGTAGAAATGTACAAGCTTGAATTGATCGAAGCCGCTGCAGAAGCCAACGATGATTTGCTGACCAAATATCTGGAAGGTGAAGAAATCACTGATGAAGAAATCAAAAGCGGTATCAAAGCTGCCGCCTCGAATGGCTCAGCAGTTTTTGTATTGTGCGGATCAGTCACAAACAATATTGGTATAAGCTCATTAATGGACTTTATGGTTGATTGTTCGCCCACTCCTGACTTCAACGCATTGGTTAAGGGCAAAGACGCTGCCGCTGAACCTTTTTCCGCGCAAGTATTTAAAACGATTGCTGACCCCTATATCGGACGTCTGACAATGTTTCGGATATTTTCCGGCAAACTGAAAGCTGATAGCATCGTTTACAACGCCAATAAAGAAAAAGATGAAAAAATAACCCAGCTATTTGTAATGACCGGTAAAGAACAGGCTGCTGTGCCTGAATTAAATACCGGTGATATTGCAGCAGTTGCAAAATTAAGCGTTACCTCCACCTCTGATACATTATGTACCAAAGCCAAACCAGTAATAATGGACCCAATCAATTTCCCAATCCCAACCTTAAGTATGGCAATAGAACCCAAGAGCAAAGCTGATGAAGACAAACTCAGCGGCGCACTGCAAAAAATAATCGAAGAAGATCCTACTATTACTGTTGTGAAGAACACCGAAACCCATCAGACGATCCTTACCGCCATGGGCGATACCCATGTGGATATCATTTTGGACAAACTATCCCGTAAATTTGGGGTTGATGTGGTCAGCAAAGAAATGAGAATTCCTTATCGGGAAACGATTCGGTCTATGGTTGAAGTCGAAGGAAAACATAAAAAGCAAAGCGGCGGGCATGGTCAGTACGGTCATGTTTGGATCAAGTTTGAGCCGTATGAAGATGGACAGTTTGCCTTTGAAGAAAATGTTTTCGGTGGATCAGTACCCCGTAACTTCTTCCCGGCGGTTGAAAAAGGATTACAGGAAGCGTTGGATGAAGGCGTTTTGGCAGGTTACCCGGTAACCAATCTCAAAGCTACTTTATACGATGGATCCTATCATTCGGTCGACTCGTCTGAAATGGCCTTTAAAATGGCTGCCAGACTTGCCTTCAAGAGCGGTATGGAAAAAGCCAAACCGGTACTGTTGGAACCAATCGTGAATGTGGAAATTGAAATCCCTGATACTTATATGGGTGACATCATTGGCGACCTTAACAGTAAACGCGGCAGAGTAATGGGAATGGAACCATCAGGCAAAAAGCAGATCGTTAAAGCACAGGTGCCATTGGGAGAAATGGCCAGATATACGATCGATCTGAAGTCCATCACGCAGGGACGCGGCAAATTCAAGATGGAAGTCGATCATTACGAAGAAGTTCCTTCTCAGGATGCAGACAAGATCATCGCCAAAGCCAAAAAGGAAAAAGAGGAAAAAGAGAAGTAAAACTCATTATTCTTATAGAATTCTTAAGAAAAGCCACCTTAAAGGGTGGCTTTTTCAACGTTTGGATAATCTTTATTTATGGTAATATATATGATATCCAATATAATTTATTAACTTTATGAAGAAAATTGGAACATTCATTTTGGCATGCTATATTGTATGTTAGTAAACAGGAGGTATATCAAAAATGGAATGGTTATTCTCGAGCTATAATTACTTTATGCAGCTTATCCCGTCCAATCTGCGGGCGGGTATAATAGCATTGATCATATTTATTTTCTTTTTGTTATTGGGAAACATATTAAGTAAATATATCATTAAAGTAATTTCTAAATTAACATCCCACGGCCCATCCAATCTGAACAATAAAATAGCGCAATCCTTTCAAAAACCGCTGCGCTATTTCATCGTAATTTTGGGAACTTATTGGGCTTTAAAGTATTTATCGCTCAGTGCAGCCCAGAATATTTTTATTGATAAAGTTTTCCGTTCGACAATCATCATTTTAATAGCCTGGGGATTTTATGAATTAGTGGGCATTCATTCAGCTATTTCGGATGAATTCAAAGCAAAATTCAAAATCGATGATATCCTCATACCTTTCTTCTCCAAGGTTATCAGGTTTATCATTATCGCCCTGGCGATCGTGCTTTTTGCCAGTGAATGGAATTATGATATCAATGGCTTTATTGCCGGTCTTGGTCTGGGAGGACTTGCTTTTGCTTTTGCGGCCAAGGACGCGCTGGCCAACATTTTCGGAGGTATCGTTATAATAATGGAAAAGCCGTTTTCCATTGGTGATTGGGTATCGACTCCCAGCGTTGAAGGCAGCGTCGAATCCATTTCTTTTCGCAGCACACGCTTTCGTACTTCTTCCCAGGCTCTGGTGACAGTACCCAACTCGACCCTGGCCAATGAGGCCATAACCAATTGGTCTCGAATGGGAAAACGCAGGGTCTCTTTTTATTTGGGACTTAATTATGCCACCCCGGCAGAAAAAATCGAGTCGGCAGTTGATAAAATAACCCAACTGCTGACAGATAATCCAGGAATACTCGGTGATAATATTTTGGTTTCATTTGAAAATTTCAAGGAGAGCAGTTTGGATATTCTGGTACAGTATTTTACTAAAACAACTGATATGGCTGAAAACCTCAAGGTTAGAGAAGAAATTAATCTTAAAATCATGCGTCTGTTACAGGAAGAAGGAATCTCCATTGCCTTCCCCAGCCACAGTATTTACATTGAAACCGGCGAAATTTCCAAATAGCACTTTATTTTATTAGATTTGAATGTTTATAACTGTGTCTCAAACAAGAATCTCCCCAGAGGCGCGTGGTCTTATTTTTGTGATTTAAATATAAACTGCCACATTCAAAACACCGGAGAATCTTAAATCCAAAAGCACTGATTAATACTTCCCATTCCATGTAGGGCATTACTCAACCTCTTTCCTTTTATTGTAATTAATAATATTTATTGTAACACTGACAATTGTTATAATATGTAAATTATAAAAAATAATAACGACATTATTTTCCTTGTTATATTTTATAGAAGGAAGGATATGCAGTGGATCAGAGCCCAATAATAAAATCAACTGAAGATAACAACTGCTGAGTGATTGAACCCAAAGTTATTCCTCGGGAAGGAATATTGATCCCAGTCGATCTGGCAGATTTGAAAGAGGAAACAGTCAATTATCTGGATCTGTCTCACTTGAAAACTGGCAGTATTAAAACTGCAGTCGGAGATGTAATACAAATTGACAGTCGGATGCAATTGATTGATTACTTGCATGAAATACGGGCCAGATTTTCCATAAAAAGAAACGAACTGGCCATTACACCTGGTTTATACGCGATCGGAAACCCTGACCAATTATCTCCGGTATTGGTAACGTGCAATTACAAACTGACTTTTGACAAACTGAGAACTGAGTTGACTGGCTTGGACCTCTGGCTTATGGTGATTGACACCAAAGGCGTAAATGTATGGTGTTCAGCAGGAAAAGGAACTTTCAGTGCCCAGGAAATTATTAATAGAATCCGCAAGACCGAGTTGGATAAAATAATCTCCCATCGTCGCTTGATCTTACCGCAGTTATCGGCATCTGGAGTAGCAGCTCGTTTCGTTGCAAAATACACCGGTTTTAAAATCACATTCGGACCGATCAGAGCTGCAGATATCAAACAATTCATTGCAGACGGATATAAAACCAATGCGCAAATGCGCCGGGTCACTTTCGATCTGGCCGAAAGGGCAGTACTTACACCGTTAGAATTGGTGATGGCAGGCAAGTATATTCCAATCATTATTGTTCTTTTTTCTCTGATAAATATAATCGGCCCTGCCAACCCGCATTCAGGTAGCCTGCTGGAATCAATATTTTACAACAGCCTGGCTTATATTGCCGCTCTGCTGGTTGGAACGGTTCTGACACCTGTTATGTTGCCGATTTTGCCTTTCAGGTCATTTGCACTGAAAGGGGCGGCAGCAGGAATCATTTTCTCAGTTATGGTCATATATGGCTATGAATTTTTCAGATTCAGCAGTCAATGGACAGTTATGCTGGGGAATTCATTACTGCTGACTGCATTGGTATCATTTTTAACTTTGAATTTTACTGGTTCAACGCCGTATACATCCTTTACGGGGACCCAGCAAGAAACGCTTAAGGCAGTTCCGATCCAAATCCTTGCTTCATTACTGGGACTTGTTCTGCTGGTTGTAAGTAGATTTACGGCCTTTTAAGGAGGTGAGTTTGTCATGCAAATGCAATATATACAAGGAGTAGCGCAAATTGAATTTTTTAAAGAGAAATGTATTAGCTGCGGGATCTGCATAGATGTTTGTCCGCATGCAGTTTTTGATTGGCTTGATGATAAACGAGTCGAAATGGTTAACAAAGACCGGTGTATGGAATGCGGGGCCTGTGCCATGAATTGTCCGGTTAATGCAGTAGAGGTTAAAGCAGGAGTCGGCTGAGCGTACGCCATTATTAAAGGCAAGCTTACCGGGCGTAAGCCAAATTGCGATTGTTG
>CAZRMB010000122.1:0-1899 GCA_964600925.1 uncultured Syntrophomonas sp. | reverse complement strand
ATCCTCTGGTTTATATTGGTACCATTTGTTATTTATGTGTATAATTATTTAAAACACCTCTTGTTTCAGGAAAAAGAGCCGGGATTATTATGGGAGAACTATAAAAATCTATTTCTCGGCCGCTAAATATTTTACATATGGAGTTGTGCATATGAGCGATAAGGATCTAACCAACAGCGGAATTATGTACGCAGATTCCGGTTTTTTTGTGATCAGGCAAATCATGCCTTACCCCCTGGGTGAAACAAATGTTTTTCTGACAGAATCTACTGACGGTTGGTCTGTTATTGATGTGGGAGTAGATATAGACAGTACCCGCAGGACTTGGGAACAGGCCGTTAAGGAAATAGGTATCTCGCTTAAACAAATCAAACATATTTATATTACCCACTGCCATCCCGATCATCTGGGAGCCGCCCGCTGGCTGCAGCAATGTTGCGATGCACCGGTTTATATGCTGCGGGAAGAGATCAAACGGGCAAGACAATATATATTTTTGGATCAAGCAAACTTTAGAGAGCTCTATCGACAAGCAATTATAAAGGAAATAATCGAGAATAAATTTCCTGCTGATAAATTTGAAGAATTAATTGAGGACTGGTATGCAGAAGTACGTCCGCTATACCTGGAACCAGCTGAAATTTTGCCGCTGGATGTGGGAGATAAAATTGATCTGGGGGGGAATTCATTTAAGGTAATGTCCGCAATCGGTCATTCTGACGGGCAATGTATGTTTTGGTCGGAACAGTGCAAACAATTGTTTGTAGCTGACGTTATGACTACAAGCGGATATTTGCATTTTACCGACTGGCCTAATACCAGCCAGCAAAATCCACTGGGTAATCTATTCAATTTATTTGCTCAGCTTAAAGCCATGGAAATCGAACGCACTTTTCCCGGACATGGTCCAATCATAACTGATTTGAACTACCAAATTGACAAATTAATTGCCAAGCACCACAAAGTTCTCGACAAAATCCAATCTGCTGTTACAAGCCCGATCAGTGCCGGAGAATTATACCCTCAATTGTACAATTTACCTGACTATGTCCACGGTCATCGGGTGACCATTGGCGAAACCTTAGGTTATCTTAACTATTTGGTAAGCAAGGGAAGACTGAACATGATTAATGAAAACGGTTACAATATATATCATTCAGTCTAAAATCTTTAGAAAAGCCGCTTGAATCGACAGTTATTATATGCTATTATAAATATCGCTGATGTTCAGCAAACGCAGGGGAGTAGCTCAATTGGCAGAGCATCGGTCTCCAAAACCGAGGGTCGCAGGTTCGACCCCTGTCTCCCCTGCCATTAAAAGACAAGTAAAACCGGAGTTTATTAGCTCCGGTTTTTTGCATCCTGGGGAGTGGTTTATATAACCATCATTTGCCGGGCAAATATAATCGTTAACTTGCTCATCTGCTAACCTCAAACTGCTGAATTGGTAAAATACAGACTATCGTTCAAAATTCTTCATCTCCTTCGGCAGTTCGATACTTAGCTCAGCATAAGCCGAATAATTACCGTTATCGTCATATAACGGAGTTTGGTAGATCAGCTTTTTTTTATTATTCTTTTCGATTGTATAGCAATTGGTATGCTGATGCGCAAGCAAATCTTCCAACATTGTTTTTGCTGGTTCCGGGTGGCAATCAAACAAACTTTTGCCCAACAATTCTCTCCCACCTGATTTCTCCCAAATCTCAGCCGACTTTTCATTCATATAAATGATCTTTCCCTGACAGTCGGATACAGTTATACCGAAATTAATCTTATCAAACCAGGTTTTTTGAAGCATTTTATATCCTCCTTAAATTATCACTGTCTTCTCTCTAAGAATCTAACCCAAGCGGGCAAATAAATCCAGACTTTTAGGCATACAGTATTAGTAAATAT
>CAZRMB010000121.1:4206-7216 GCA_964600925.1 uncultured Syntrophomonas sp. | reverse complement strand
CCATAAAATAAGCCATAAACTTGTATAATTAAATTCAGTTTGCTATACTCTAGTTTAGTGAACACATATTGCCGCAGAAGAGTGGGTATCCAACCCACTTTTTCTATTGTAATTGCCTGTAAAAGGCAAGCAACAGGAGGCGAAACGATGGCAAAAGAAGTGGTCAAACGAATAGAAGATCTGATCGCGCCGATTCTTGAAGAAATCGGCATCGAACTGGTGGAAATTGAGTACCGCAAAGAACACGGCGATCAGATGTTGCGGATATTCATAGACCGGGAGGAAGGTGTGGATTTAAGCACCTGCACCCAAGCTACCAGAGCAGTTCAGGATCTGATCGATCAGGAAAATATCGAATATGACCATCTGGAAATGTCTTCACCCGGGTTTAACCGGCTGCTGAAAAAAGAAAAAGATTTTATCAGGTTTCAGGGTGAAAGAGTCAAAGTACGAACCATTCAGCCGCTGGAAGGGCAAAAAAATTTTCAGGGACGTCTCAACAGTGTTGATGAAAAAGAATTACACCTTGAGATTGATGGGCAGGAAAAACCTATCCCCAGAGATATTATTTCAATCGTCCGGCTGGACCCGGAAATATAAGGAGGAAGAACAATGTCTAATGAATTGATGCAGGCATTGATTGATCTGGAAAAAGAAAGAGGCATTCCCAAAGCTGCACTGATCGAGGCCATCAGGTTGGCGCTTAACACTGCCTACAAAAAGAACTTTGGTACCTCACAGAATATTATCGTAGAAATGAACGAAATTACAGGTGCAGTGCAGGTTTACTCACAGAAACAAGTGGTTGCCGAAGTCAAGGACAAATCCGCCGAAATATCTCTGGATGAAGCCTCTCAGATAAATCCTGATGCCCAACTGGATGAAATCATTAATATTGAAATAACACCTTCGAATTTTGGCCGCATCGCTGCCCAGACAGCCAAACAGGTGGTGGTACAGAAGCTTCGCGAAGCCGAGCGCAGTATGATTTTTGAAGAGTTTGCGGATCGGGAAGGAGAGATCGTGACCGGCACCGTTCAGCGCATTGAATCCAAAATCGTGGTCGTCAACCTGGGACGCACCGAAGGCATCATGCTGCCGTCCGATCAGATTAGTACGGAACGATACGAAGTAGGCCAGCGGATAAAAGGTTATATATATGAAGTAAAAAACAGCACCAAAGGCCCCAGCATATTTATTTCCCGAGCCCATCCGGCTTTCCTGAAACGGCTTTTTGAACTGGAAGTACCGGAAATCTATGACGGATTGGTGGAAATAAAATCCATCGCCCGCGAAGCCGGAGCCCGCTCCAAAATATCTGTGCACTCCGTTGAGGACGGCATTGATTCGGTTGGCGCCTGTGTAGGACCGCGGGGGATCAGGGTGCAGAACATCGTCAATGAACTCAACGGTGAAAAGATCGATATTATAAAGTACAGCAAAGATCCTGAAAAATTCATTGCCAATGCCCTTAGTCCCTCTAAAGTAATAATGGTTGAAGTCAATGAAGCTGAGAAAAAAGCCCGGGTCATTGTTCCCGACTATCAATTGTCGCTGGCTATTGGCAAGGAAGGACAGAATGCGCGTCTGGCAGCCAAACTTACCGCCTGGAAAATTGATATCAAGAGTGAAAGCCAGGTTGAGGAGGAGCATTACGAGGATGGCGAAAGTTCGTAAAATCCCGCAGCGTATGTGTGTGGGTTGCCGGGAAATGAAAAACAAACGCGATTTGCTGAGGGTGGTTCGCACCCCCGAAGGCAGCATTGAGGTTGATCCGACCGGCAAAAAATCTGGCCGCGGGGCTTATTTGTGCCCTGATCCGGAATGCCTCACCCAGGCCGTCAAAGGCAAGCGCCTGCAAAAAGCACTGGAACATGAGATATCCAACGACATACTGGATATAATAAGAGCACAGCTCAAAATATAGTCAGCACTATTAAGGTGTGTGGTACGTTGAAAAAGGTATATAATTTACTGGGAATTGCTCAGCGGGCCGGGAAATTGTCGGCCGGCACCATGGCTGCCAAGAACAGCCTGACCAGACGCCGGGCAGTCCTGTTGATCATTAGTGACGACATCGCTGAAAACAGCAGGGATGATCTGCTGGCCAGCAGCAACAGACACGGAATACCCGCCATTGCTTTCGGGAGCAAATATGATTTAGGCACAGCTCTGGGCAAAGCTTATCGCGTGGCGTTAACCATAAATGACGTTGGGATAGCAAAAGCAATTTTGCAGGTACTGGCGGAGAGCGGAGAAGAGATAAAAACTATGGGGGTGGTTGAATGGCCAAAATAAGAGTACATGAACTGGCTAAAGAACTTAATATACCAAGCAAAGAGATGGTTGTGACATTGCAGAATTTAGGCCTGGATGTTAAAAATCATATGAGTACCATGGAAGATTCCCAGGCTGGTTGGGTCAGGAAAAAACTGACTTCTCCTCCGGTTCGTGAGGATGTTCAGAAGAAACCTGATGCAGCGCCCCGGCAGACTGTCGCACCTGTACAAAAGAGTTCTGAACCACAGCCCCAACCCAGAACCAAACCGCCTGTAACTGACAGCAGTGTGCCCAATACTCGTATCAATAGAGAACAACCTCAAAGAACGGATGATTATAAAAAGCAGCCGCCAGCTGGTGCTGGTCAGGCTCAGCGCGACAGAAACGAGCAAACAACAGCTCCCCAAACCGACCGTGAAGCGCAAAGGGATAGAGGCTTTAGACCATCTCCCCAGACAAATTCAGAACGCCCGTCGGCACCAGGAGCAAGACCGCAGGCTCCTTCTGAACATAAACCGGTACCCGGCCAACCAGGTCCGGGAATAAAACCCATGAGCAGTTCCGAAAGGCAATCAGCGCCTGGAGCCAGCCTGGAAAATCGTCCCCGGCCTCAAACTGCGCCCCCCCGCAGCACTGACCAAAGGCCGCAGCAGCCCGGCACAATGCCTCCGCGCAGACCGGAAGGACAGATACCCAACAGAAATAACGCCGTTCGCAGCGATGGTGGCAC
>CAZRMB010000121.1:0-4106 GCA_964600925.1 uncultured Syntrophomonas sp. | reverse complement strand
GACCGGAAGGACAGATACCCAACAGAAATAACGCCGTTCGCAGCGATGGTGGCACTAGACCCGCGCCACGTCCGACTGCGGGACAGAATCAATATCAGCCCCAGAATCGACCGGCGCAGCCGCAGAATCGTCCGGCACAGCCGCAGAATCGTCCGGCACAGCCGCAGAATCGCCCAGGGCAACCGCAGAACCGACCGGCGCAGCCGCAGAACCGACCGGCGCAGCCGCAAAATAAGACTTTCCCGGCCAGCAAGCCGGGCGGAGCAGACGCCAGGAACCGTCCTGCTGGAGCCAACAAAAATAACACCCAGAACAAAGGCGCTCAGATGCCCAAGCGTGATTACAGCCGACCGCAGCGCAAAGGCAAGCATAAACGCAAAAAAGAAGATACCATTATGCAGACCCCGGAGCTTATCACCATCGGTGCGTCCATTCAGGTGCGTGAACTAGCTGAAGTCATGGGCAAGACCCCGGCTGAAGTTGTTAAGAAACTGATGGAATTGGGAACCATGGCTACCATCAATCAGGAAATTGATTATGATACGGCAGAAATCGTGGCCAGCCTTTTTGGCATTACGGTTGAAGCAGAGATAAGTGCCGAAAAGCAAATGCTGGAAGAGATCGTCGACAGCGAAGAGACCCTTGTACCACGTTCACCGGTCGTCACCGTCATGGGTCATGTCGACCACGGGAAAACCTCGCTGCTGGATAAAATCCGCAAAGCCGATGTAGTGTCCGGCGAAGCTGGCGGTATCACCCAGCATATTGGTGCTTATCAAGTAAATATTAACGGCAACCGTATAACCTTTATTGACACGCCGGGCCACGCTGCCTTTACTGCCATGCGCGCGCGCGGAGCCAATTTGACCGATATCGTTATCCTGGTGGTAGCAGCCGATGACGGCGTAATGCCCCAGACCATTGAAGCGATAAATCACATCAAGGCTGCCAACGTTCCCTTTGTCGTGGCCTTGAATAAAATTGACAAACCGGATGTAAACCCCGACCGGGTTATGCAACAGCTGACCGAGTACAGTATCGTAGCCGAAGAATGGGGCGGCGATACCATGTTTATTCCGGTATCTGCCAAAACCGGAACAGGTATTGAAGACCTGCTGGAGCGGGTGCTGCTGATCGCGGAAATGCATGACCTGAGAGCCAATCCTGACCGTTACGCCGAGGGCGTGGTCATAGAAGGCGAACTCGATAAAGGCAAAGGCGCGGTAGCTACTGTCCTGGTTCAGAAAGGCACCCTGCACATCGGTGATTACATCGTTTGCGGTGTCAACTGGTGCAAAGTAAGAGCTATGACCGATTACCGGGGCCGCAAAGTCGAAGCTGCCTATCCATCCATGCCGGTTGAAATCACCGGTTGGTCGGATGTGCCTGAAGCCGGAGAAAAGGTACAGGCTTGCGATGAAAAAGTTGCCAAGGACCTGGCCAATCTGCGCCTCAGCGAGAAGAAGATCGAAGAGCAGAAGCACAACAGCCGCATTTCCTTGGATGATTTCTTCAAACAGATGCAGGATGCAGTCGTGAAAGAACTCAATCTGATTATAAAAGGTGATGTACAGGGATCAGTCGAAGCCCTGTCCGGGTCACTGCTCAGACTAAGCACCGGGGAGGTCAAAGTGAAAGTTATCCACTCCGCCGTCGGTGCCATCAGTGAAACAGACGTAGCGCTGGCTTCAGCTTCCAATGCCATCATTATTGGCTTCAATGTCCGACCTGATGTCAATGCGCGCAAACACGCCGAGGAAGAGAACATTGACGTGCGCCTGTACCGGGTCATCTACGAAGCCATTGACGATGTCAAAAAGGCCATGGAAGGTTTGCTTGACCCTGAATACAAAGAAAAATATCTGGGGCGGGCGGAAGTCCGTGCCACCTTCAAAGTTCCCAATGTGGGCATCATTGCCGGTTCTTACGTAATCGACGGAAAAATTCAGCGCAACACCCTCATGCGGGTATTGCGCGATGGGGTCATCATTTACGACGGCAAACTGGAATCCCTGAAACGATTCAAAGATGACGTCAAAGAAGTCGTCAGCAATTATGAATGCGGTATCGGCATCCATGATTTCAATGACGTAAGAGAAGGCGACATCATTGAAGCCTTTTTCATGGAAGAAGTAAAACGCACCCTGGAATAAAAAAATCAACCATGATGCCACTGCAAAAACCAGCTACGTATATTCGTAGAGGAGACTTTAGTCTCCGACTATCACCTGAAACGCGGATATATAGGGGAGACTAAAGTCTCCTCTACGGTATATAGTGTATAAATACACTTTTTGCAGTGGAATCAACCATCTATCCCAATGCAAGCAAGCGGACGAAGGAGGTGTCACTATGGGAAAACGTCGTCAGGAAAGAATGGCAGTTGAAATCAAGAGAATATTATCTGTAATATTTCAGCAATATCTCAAAGATCCGCGCATCGATTTTTCGACCGTTTCAGTGACCCGGGTAGACATACCGGCTGATATCAGCCATGCCCGCATCAACATCAGTGTGCTGGGGGATGAAACCCGCCAGACAGAAACCATGCAGGCGCTGCAAAAAGCTCGCGGATATATACGCACCGAACTGGCCAAGCAACTGCAGATCAGACATGCGCCCGAGCTGGAGTTCAGACTGGATAGATCCATAGAGCATGGGATACACATGTCATCCCTGCTGGAAGAGCTTAGCAAAGAAGCCGATGCCAAGAAGGACAATAGTAATGAATAAGATTACCGATATAGCCAGGGAAATAAGAAATCGGGACAATTACCTGCTGCTCAGCCATGCCATTCCTGATGGCGACAGCATAGGCTCTCTGCTGGGTATGCACCAGGCCCTGAAAATCTTGGGTAAAAAAAGCCGTATGCTTTTGCAGGATCCCGTTCCCCGAATTTACAACTATCTGCCGGGAAGTTCCGAAGTGATGTCACCGGCCCGGTTTGATGGAGAAGTGGAAAACGTCATATTTCTTGATTGTGCTGACGAAGAGCGGGCTGGACAGGAATTACTAACGCTTCTGTCCAGCCGTACCTTTACCATTAATATCGATCATCATCAGAGCAATACCATGTTTGGCGATATGAATTACATCCAGCCGAATATGGCAGCAACTGCTGAAATCTTATACCATCTGGCCAAAATTCTGCCGGTGGAGATCAATCCCCCTCTGGCCAATGCCCTGTATGCAGGAATTGTGCAGGATACCGGCAGTTTCCACCACAGCAACACCCGCGCGGAAACTTTTCGCATTGCCGCTGACTTACTGGAATGCGGGGTCGATCTGGCTGAGACCCGGATCAATCTTTTTGAATCAAAAAGCCGGGCGGAGATGAGTCTGTTGATCTGCGCCCTTAAAAGCATGCAGTTTAGTGCAGACGGCAAATTGGCCTGGATGACGGTTACATATAAAGAAGCGGAGAACCTTGGAGTACTTGATTTACATCCCGAAGGTATCATCAACCACACTCTCATGATCGAAGGAGTAGAAGTGGGCATGCTTTTCCGGGAAACAAAACCCGGTACGATTAAAGTCGGCTACCGCTCCAAGGGAAAGGTTGATGTTGCCCATCTGGCATCAGCTTTTGGCGGCGGTGGACATCGCCAGGCTGCCGGCGTGACCATGGAAGGCACCATGGATCAGATCAAGGATCAGGTAATCACCGCAGTCAGGGAAGTGACAGGCTAATTGCATGGCTTTTTAAATATCAACAAAGATCCGGGCATGACTTCCTTTGATGTTCTCAAAAAAATCAAAAAGATCATTCCCAAAACCAAACTAGGTCATCTTGGTACCCTTGATCCAATGGCCGCCGGAGTTTTACCCGTTGCCATGGGACATGCCACCCGTCTGATCGAGTATATTGAAGACAGTGACAAAACATATCACGCCCGCATGACCTTGGGCGGTGTTTCTGATACCCAGGATGCCTGGGGAAACATAGAGAAAACCGGCTGCAGCAGTTATAACAGCGAAGATCTGTTAAAAATACTGGCCGAATTCACCGGTACCATCAAACAGATACCACCTATGTATTCAGCCGTGCATCATCAGGGGCAGCGACTTTACGAACTTGCCCGTCAGGGGCTGGAGGTAGAGCGCA
>CAZRMB010000120.1:1181-7262 GCA_964600925.1 uncultured Syntrophomonas sp. | reverse complement strand
ATAGGGATCGGTAGAATGATTAATAATATGTATCATTTTTAACCTCCACAAAGAAAACAATATTGATGACTTTTTCTGATTGTTACTTATTATAACAATTAAGGCGGGAACATTCCCGCCTTAATGCAACCATACTATAAAAACGTCACGATGAATGAAATTACTTCCTGCGCGGCAGGAGATGAATGGATTCGCCTTTTATATCCGAAATGGCCTCGGCCAAACTCTCACCCAGGGTAGGATGAGGATGAATGGTACCACGAATCTCCTCAACTCCCATATGGTTTTTCACCATCAGGGTAGCCTCCAGGATCAGATCCGAGGCATGCGGCCCTAAAATGTGCACTCCAATGATGCGGTCATCCTGATCAGCGATGACTTTTACCAAGCCATCTGTTTCCCCCATGGTCATCGCTTTACCGTTGCCTGCGAATTGGAATTTGCCGACTTTGCAGGCAATGCCCTGCTGTTTGGCTTCATCTTCACTCATCCCCACCGTGGCAATTTCCGGGAAGGTAAAGATACAAGCAGGAACTGCATGATAGGCCACCCGGTTGTCCATACCGTTCATACGTTCAACCGCCACGATGGCTTCTTCGGAGGCAACATGAGCCAGCATCTGTCCGCCGATGACATCCCCAATGGCGTAGATGCCCTTCACACTGGTCTCAAAATTTTCATCTACTTTGATAAAACCGCGCTCATTAACAATTCCCAGTTGATCCAGATGAAGTCCATCCGTGGCGGCTTTTCTCCCCGCCGCAGTCAAAACCAGATGGGTTTCGATTTGCTGGATGTCTTTTTTATCACGGTATAGAACTGCCAGATGCTCCTGCACTGGTTGTATCTCCTGGACCTGACATCCGGTATGGACGCTTATCCCCTGTCTTTTTAAAAATATATTCATTCTTTTGGCCAGCTCACTGTCCAATGACCCGAGAATATGGTCAGCCGCTTCAAGTACAGTAACCTGGGCGCCGAAGGAGTTAAAAATACAGGCCAGTTCCAAACCAACCACGCCAGCGCCGATAATGACCATGCGCGCAGGAATTTCTTCCTGATCTAACAGCTCGGTACTGGTAACCACTCCGGGCAGGTCAATGCCGGGAATGGGCAGCAGGACTGTTTCTGAACCGCTGGCAAGAAGAATTTTATGGCCTGTATATTCCTGCCCATTTGCCCGCACAGTCGACTGATCAAGTAATTCCGCCTGTCCCTTAATAACTTCTACCCCGTTGGCCTTCAAAAGACTGTCAACGCCAGCCACCAGTTTATCAACGATCCCATCTTTGCGGCCTTTGGCCATGGCAAGATTAAACTGAACATCCATGCAGCGTATATTATAATCACTCAGACGCTGCACCGTGCGCAAAACTTCAGCGTTTTTGTAATAGGCTTTGGTGGGTATGCAACCCCGATTCAGGCAGGTACCTCCCAGTTTGTCCTGTTCGAACAGGCTGACATCCATGCCCAACTGACGGGCACGTATGGCAGCCACATAACCTCCCGGGCCACCGCCGATGATCAAAAGATCCTTCATTACTATGCCTCCCATTTTACAATGGGATGACGAGCGGCAGCCACCTCATCCACACGAACAATAACTGTACGGTGGGGTGCGTTTTTAACCATATCGGGATCTTCCTTGGCTTCCTTGGCGATGCTTCGCATCGTCTCCATAAACTCATCCAGCCGTTCCCGGCTTTCCGTCTCCGTTGGCTCTATCATCATCGCTTCTTTTACAATTAGCGGGAAATAGACTGTGGGAGGATGATAACCAAAATCCATCAACCGTTTAGCAATGTCCAATGTAGAGATATGGGCTGCATCCATCTGAATCTGGCTGGTGGCTACAAACTCGTGTTTGCATAAGCGATTAAACGGAATATTGAAATCAGAAGCCAGATGATGGCGAAGATAATTGGCATTCAGCACTGCATTTTCACTGGCTGAACGCAGGCCTTCACCACCCAGCGTCAGGATATAGCAATACGCTTTGACGATCACACCGAAATTACCGTAAAACTCTTTCACCCGGCCCAGAGATTGGGGACGATCATAATCGAACCAATACATGCCGTCCTTGCATTCCACCAGCGGAACAGGCAGGAAAGCGGCAAGATGTTCTTTCACGCCTACCGGCCCGGAACCCGGTCCGCCTCCGCCATGGGGCGTTGCGAAAGTTTTATGCAGATTAAAATGAACCACATCAAAACCCATGTCGCCCGGACGGGCTACACCGGCGATGGCATTGAGATTGGCGCCGTCGTAATATAATAATCCACCCTGTTCATGCACGATTTCCGCAATGGCTTTTATATCCTGTTCAAACAGCCCCAGCGTATTGGGATTGGTCAGCATCAATCCCGCTATTTCAGCGTTCATTTTGCTGCGTAGATCGTCCAGATCCACTAGTCCCATCGCATTGGACTTTATCTCCACCACTTCATAACCAGCCATATGAGCAGTGGCTGGATTGGTTCCATGGGCGGAGTCGGGAACCAGCATCCTGATACGACGATCATCGTTCCGGCTCTGATGATAGGCTTTGATGATCATAACCCCGGTAATTTCTCCATGTGCTCCGGCAGCCGGTTGCAGTGTAAAGCGATCCATGCCGGCGATCTCACAAAAAGCTTTCTCCGCCTTATACAATATCTCCATGGCCCCCTGCACGGTCTCTTCCGCCTGATAAGGATGTATCGCCGCAAATCCCGGTAAGCGGGCAGCCCATTCATTGATTTTGGGATTATATTTCATCGTACACGACCCCAGCGGATAAAAACCATCATCGACTCCATAGGCACGATGGGACAACGCCGTATAATGGCGGACGACTTCAACTTCACTTAATTCCGGCAATTCAAGTTCTTCCTGGCGCAGATATTCTGCGGGTATGGTCGAAGATATTTCTGCTGCGGAAAAGTCAAGCGGGGGCAGGAAGAAGGAATTACTGCCGGGAACGTTTTTTTCGAAAAGAAGCTTATTCATTCTCATACCCTCCAATCAGTGCAACCAGCTTGTCTATTTCCGCCCGGCTGCGTTTTTCGGTGAAAGCCAGCAGAAGCGCACCATCAAGCTCGTAGCCGCCTATTATACCGTTATCCAGCAGCATACGGTTGACCCCTCCGGGATCTTTGACCCGAAGCGCAAATTCCTTGAAAAAAGGCTGTTCATATTTTAACTGCAGCCCGCTTTTTTTGAATTCATCGCGGGCATAAACGGCCAACTGGTGGCAGCGCATAGCAATATCCTTAAGTCCCTGCGCCCCGACCATGGACAGATAAATACTGGCTGCCAGGGCATTCAGGGCCTGATTGGAACATATATTGGAAGAAGCTTGTTCCCGTCGGATGTGCTGCTCGCGTGCCTGCAGCGTCAGGACAAAAGCTCGCCGGGCTTTTAAATCAAGCGTCTGGCCAACAATCCTTCCGGGCAGTTTGCGCATATATTTCTTATTACTTGCCATAAATCCAAGATACGGACCCCCGAAATTCAACCCATTGCCAAGTGCTTGTCCCTCACCGACCACAATATCAGCACCATACTCACCCGGTGATTTTAGAATTCCCAATGATATAGGATCAACGATCATGATGAACAGTCCCTTGTGCTCATGAACCGCCTGTTCGATCCTGCTAATTTCCTCTAAATTACCGTAGAAGTTTGGATGTTGAAGAACAACCGCAGCTGTTTCCTTGTCGATCATCGACACCAACAGGTCGATGTCCGCTGCTCCTTTATTACTTTCAACCTTTGTAATCTGCATTTTGCCGGAAATACTGTAGGTATTCACTATCTTCACATAATCAGGATGGACAGTATCAGGTATAAGAACTTTCTTTCCTTTGCTGGCATCGCAAGCCATCTGACATGCTTCAGCCAGCGCTGTTCCGGCATCATACATGGAGGCATTGGAAACCTCCATACCGGTTAATTGGCATATCAAGGTCTGGTATTCAAATATCGCCTGTAAAATACCTTGACTGATTTCCGGCTGATAGGGCGTATAGGCTGTATAGAACTCGGAACGCTGCAGAATCTGGTCAACTACTGCCGGAACAAAATGATCATACGCACCTGCTCCTAAAAAGCAGGGATATTGTTCAACATTAATGTTTCTGCCCGCCAGTTCCTGCATATACTTGCGCAGTTCAATTTCACTGCAACGAGGCCCAAAATTCAAAGGACGATTTAATTTTATATCTTCGGGGATATCAGCAAACAATTCTTCCATACTGTTGAGACCAATGCTGTGCAGCATTTCATCTGTAACCAATTGCGGATTGGGTGTATAGGCCATATTAATTGCCTCCTCGCTCCTCTTCTTCACAGAGCTGTGCATATTTAACCGGTGTGAGTAATGCATCAAGATCGCTGGGGTCGTTCATCTGCACGACAAGAATATGGTTTTCATAGGGATCTTCATTCAATAATTCGGGTGCATCCTCCAGCGCTTCATTAATACCTGTAATCATCCCGCTGACCGGACTGAACATGGTGGAAACCGCTTTCACTGATTCGATTACCCCGACCTGTTCGCCGGCGGCAGTTTCAGTATCAAGCTCAGGTAATTCAACAAACACAATGTCCCCCAGGTGCTCCTGAGCAAAATCAGTAATCCCGATATAAGCCTGCTCGCCTTCTACCCGTACCCATTCGTGTTCGGTTGAATAATAAAGATTTTCCGGAATGTTCATTAAAATCATCCTCCTTATTTAAAATATCCTGCTACTGCAATATGTTAGACTTTGTTTTTCGGTTTGGTTTTTTTCCGGTAGAAAACACCTGCGCCAATTTGCGCCTGTACAGGTTTATCCCTGATGATGATATCAATCAGTCCACCGTCTTTGTTATATTGACTTTCAATCAGAGCCAGACCGATATTTTTATTAAGCGTTGGTGAATAACCTCCGCTGGTTACCCAGCCGATTTTTTTACCATCTTTTTGCACTTCATAGTGGGAACGAGGTATCCCCTTGCCCAGCATATAAAACTCAACCTGAGTGCGGGCAGGTTTGTTTTCCTTTTCTTTACGCAAAGCATCGCAGCCGATGAAATCATCGCCGTCCAGCCTCACAAAATACCCCAGTTTGGCTTCAAGGGGAGTAATGTCATGATCGATTTCCTGACCATATAAGGGAAGTTTGGCCTCAAAGCGCAATGTATCACGAGCTCCTAATCCGATGGGCGCAATGTCTTCTCCCCCTGCTTGTAAAATATCTTCCCACAGCTGTACTGCCTGACTTGGGGCAATATATAGTTCAAATCCATCCTCGCCGGTGTATCCTGTTCTGGAAATCAAACAATTCATACCGGATATTTGAACGTCGGGCTCAAAATGGAAAAACTCGATCTTTTCCAGGTCAAAATCAGTAAGTTTCTGCAGGATTTCCTGCGCTTTTGGCCCTTGAACCGCGAGCTGGGCATACTGGTTGGAAACATTGCTGACCTCGAGGTCGGCAGGACTGTTGCTCTTGATCCAGTCAAAGTCCTTGTCCGTATTGGAGGCATTAACAACCAAAAAATAATGTTGGGGAGAATAGCGGTATACCAGCAGGTCGTCGACCACCCCTCCATGGGGATAGCACATAGGGGTGTAAATAACTTCTTTATTGGACATCATCTTGATATTGTTGGTGACCAGCTTTTGCACGAATTCTTCTGCTCCAGCTCCTTTAATATCGATTTCCCCCATATGGGAAACATCGAATAGGCCAGCATTATCCCTCACCATATGGTGTTCCTTGATAATACCCGCATACTGAACCGGGAGTTCCCAACCCCCGAAGTCGATCAATTTGCCCTGATATTTTTGGTGCATTGATATAAGAGCGGTCTGTCTCAATTCTTTCAACTCCCTTCGCAATGTATACATTTATCATCTCGCTTATACAAAGAAATTACCATATTTATTTTTTTAAAATACTCTCAAATATAAACTAATCGAGGTAGAAATGTACTTTTTCCCAACTCGATCAACACATAGCTGCCGCGGCTGCCCAATCTTGGTCGGCTGGCGCTGCCGGGATTGATCATCCAGATATTGTCGATCTGTTCCAGATGTGCGGTGTGGGTATG
>CAZRMB010000120.1:0-1081 GCA_964600925.1 uncultured Syntrophomonas sp. | reverse complement strand
ATCAGTAATTTCTTTTTCATTGAGAGTTATTGCTCCTCAGTCAAAATGTTTTTTTGCATATTCATCAGCTCACGGATTCCTTTTTCCGCCAGCTGCAACAATTGATCCATTTCTGCCCGGCTGAACGGTTTTCCTTCTGCTGTACCTTGTATCTCGACAAATTCTCCACGGCCGGTCATGACCACATTCATATCCACTTCCGCAGCTGAATCTTCAACGTATTCCAGATCCAGCATCGGAACGCCATTGACAATGCCCACACTGGTAGCAGCCAGGTAATCGATAATTGGATTTTGAGCCAGGGTTCCTTTGGCAATTAATTTCCCCACCGCCAGGGATAAAGCCACAAAGCTGCCCGTAATGGAAGCAGTGCGCGTTCCTCCGTCAGCCTGCAGTACATCACAATCCAGCCAGATGGTACGTTCTCCCAGTGCCTGGAAATCAACCACCGCCCGCAAAGAACGGCCGATCAATCGTTGAATTTCTGAAGTCCGGCCGGTTATTTTCCCTTTGCTGGCTTCGCGCGAACTGCGAGTGTCGGTTGAGGCAGGAAGAAGAGAATATTCAGCGGTGACCCAGCCAGTGCCGCTGCCCTTTAAAAATGGGGGTACCTTCTCCTCCACCATCGCAGTGCACAAAACCATGGTATTTCCAGTCTGAATCAGTACTGAACCGTCTGGATTTTTTACAAATCCAGGTGTCATTTGCACCGGACGCAGTTCATCATTTTTACGTTCTCCTGGTCTGCTCATACAAATGCTCCTTCTCTTGTATTTTTATTGTAGATATTATTGCCCCTGGCATCGATTGCTACAATACAGGGAAAATCTTTGAATTCCAATTTAAGCAGCGCTTCCGGGCCAAGTTCCGGGTAGGCAACCACTTCCGCGGCAGTTATTTTTTTGGCCAGATAAGCCCCAGCTCCACCGATGGCGGCGAGATAAACGGCGCCGTGTCTGCGCATAGCAGCAATCACTTCTTCATTGCGGGGTCCTTTGCCAATCATGGCTTTCAGCCCCTTTTCCAGCAGCGCCGGGGTATAGGCATCCATTCTCCCTGATGTGGTTGGTCCTGCAGAACC
>CAZRMB010000119.1:2053-7272 GCA_964600925.1 uncultured Syntrophomonas sp. | reverse complement strand
AACCAGAAACCTAATATCATTTAGTTTCGGGTGCGTTAAATAAAAACAATTATAAAACGGCACTACTATACATAGTAATGCCGTTTGTTTTTTTAAATCAAGAGGAGTGAATTATTTAAATGCTCAAAAATCTGAGAAATATCGGTATCATTGCCCACATTGATGCCGGCAAGACGACCACAACTGAAAGAATACTATATTATACCGGATTGACCCACAAAATAGGTGAAACCCATGACGGCGAAAGCGTTATGGATTATCTGGACGTGGAAAAAGAACGAGGCATAACGGTTACCTCTGCCGCGACCAAATGTATCTGGAAAAATTGTGATATTAATATTATCGATACACCCGGGCACGTAGACTTTACAGCCGAGGTGGAACGGAGTCTGCGCATTCTTGACGGGGCAGTCGTAATTTTCTGCGCCAAAGGCGGAGTAGAGCCCCAGTCAGAAACTGTTTGGCGTCAGGCTGACAAATACCGAGTCCCGCGTATAGCTTATGTTAACAAGATGGATGCTATCGGAGCAGATTTCTTCATGGTTACTGAGCAAATAACCAATCGTTTGGGTGCCAAACCATTGATTTTGACCTTGCCGGTTTTCGTTGATGAATCTTTTGCAGGGATCATTGATCTTATCTCCATGAAGTATCAGACTTTTACTGGATCTATGGGCGATGAGATAGCTATAACCGATATCCCTGCACAATATTTGGAGGAAGCTGAAAAATGGCGATTGGTTTTGCTGGAAAAGGTTGCGGAAAACAGCATTTCATTAATGGAACTTTATTATAATAATGAACTTATTCCTGATTCTATGTTGATTGAAGAAGTTCGTAGAAGTACCATTGCCGGTGAAATTGTACCGGTTATATGTGGCAGTTCGTATCGAAATATTGGGGTGCAGACGCTGCTGGATGCGATTGTTGATTTTTTACCCTCACCTCTTGATGTTGAACCTGCACATGCTACTGATATTGACGGGGAAAATCCTATTGAAATCAGCGCAGACAACAAAGAATATTTCTCCGCGCTTGTTTTTAAGATCGTGAGTGATCGACATGTTGGCAAACTAGCCTTTGCCAGGGTTTATACGGGTTCCGTTAAAGCAGGCAGTTATGTATACAACAGCAGTAAACAGAAAAAAGAACGCATTGGCCGCCTGGTGAAAATGCATGCCAATCATCGTGAAGAAATAGAAGAAGTGACTGCCGGTGACATCGTAGCTTTTATCGGCTTGAAAGATGTAGGGACCGGTGATACCATCTGCAATGAAAATCATCCCTTACTGCTTGAATCAATTGATTTTCCCGAACCGGTTATACAGATTGCAATTGAGCCGCGGACCCAATCAGACCAAAACAAAATATCTGATGCCCTGGGTAAAATATCCGCTGAAGATCCTACCTTCAAGATATCATATAACAAGGAAACCGGGCAGACGTTGCTGTCTGGAATGGGAGAGCTTCATTTGGAAGTGATCAGCGAACGTTTGGCCAAGGAATTTAAAATTGATATAAATATTGGCCAGCCCCAGGTGGCATATAAAGAAACGATTACCAGAACAGCTGAACATGAGACCCGTTATGTAAAACAGACCGGCGGTAAAGGTCAGTTTGCCCATCTGGTGCTAAGGCTGGAACCAACCGAAGGTTTTGAATTTGTAAATAAAATCGTGGGCGGAGCCATTCCCAGAGAATATATACCGGCAGTAGAATCAGGGGTCAAACAGGCTCTGCAGGAAGGGATTCTTAAAGGATATCCGGTGGTGAATATCAAAGCAACCCTTTTGGACGGATCATTTCATGAGGTCGATTCTTCTGAAATGGCTTTCCGGGTGGCGTCCATGCAGGCTACCAAAGACTGCCTGAGAAAAGCAGCACCGCAATTGCTGGAACCGATCATGCGGGTGGAAATCAGTTCACCGGAGGAATACACCGGCAATATTATTGCCAATATCAGCAATCGCCGAGGCAGGATGGATTCCATGGAAATGCAGGGCGGCACGCAGATTATTCGTGGCTTTGTGCCGCTGGCGGAAATGTTTGGTTATTCAACTTCATTGCGGTCAATTACCCAAGGCCGGGCCGGTTTTTCAATGGAGTTTTCTCATTACGAAGAACGCAATCTACCCGATAAAAACTAACCATAAAATTCAAAATCAACAGAGCGATTCAAAAAGGTGAAGAGCAAGGCTTGCGAAAAGGCTGTGATTGAGGCGTACATATAGTACGCCGACTGAACTGGCTTTTTGTATAACGAAGTTATTCACCTTTTTGGACGCTCTGAAGCCCTTTCAAAGTTGAAGGGGCTTCATTTATTTCTGATGAATTCATTTATAAACGTAATACGATACTGATTTGTATGATTTGAAGAAATATTTACATTTTTACTGTGTAAGTTTTGGTGTAGAATAATTGTAATAATAGATCGAAATTTCATGAATATGATACGGGTAAGAATGAGGAGGGTTGTAATGAACATAAGTATACCGATTTCTTCACCGGAAATATTAGTGGCATGGCGAACTTTTATTAATCAAAGAAATCCAGGAAATTACCTGGTTTCCGAGCATATCCTGGATTCCTGGACGCGGTGCATGAATGACGGCGTGGATCCTTACGACGGGGTAAGTCACGATATCTTGACGAGCATTGAACTCGATGAACTGCTTATCCGTTACCGTGATTTTATCGAGGTTGCCCGACCGTTTATGAAAAAACTATACGAATTCGTTAAAGGTTCAGGTTTTATCGTAATACTAACTGATGAATACGGCTATATAATGGAAGCCTTTGGGGATATAAATACGCTTGAGAAAGCTCAAAATTTGTCTTTTGATAAAGGCGCTAATTGGA
The DNA here is from genome assembly GCA_964600925.1 of uncultured Syntrophomonas sp. Classification (GTDB taxonomy): domain Bacteria; phylum Bacillota; class Syntrophomonadia; order Syntrophomonadales; family Syntrophomonadaceae; genus Syntrophomonas_B. The sequence goes on along the minus strand of CAZRMB010000119.1, from coordinate 4,413 downwards.
GTGAAAAAGAAGTCGGCACGAATGCGATCGGGACAGCGCTGGTTGAAAAAACCCCTCTACAGGTTTCAGGCGCCGAGCATTTTTGCCAGAAACATCATGCCTGGACCTGTTCCGCTTCACCAATTCATAACAGGCAGGGCCAGCTTATTGGCGTTTTGGATATGTCAGGCCCGTCTCATTTAACCCACCGGCATACACTGGGTATGGTTGTAGCAGCAGCGCAGGCAATCACTGAACAAATGTATGTTCAGGAAAAAAACCGGGGGTTAACGATGACGGTTGAATATCTGTCTGAAATATTCCGAGCGATCTCTGATGGCGTGATGATTATTGACAAGCGGAGTGTGCTTACCCAAATCAATCCAATGGCTGAGAAGATTATAGGAAAAACTGCCCATGAATTAATCGGAAAACCAATCATTGATATCATGGGCGGGAGCTTGCCGTTTGATCAAAAAGTTTCCAATGATTTTAAAGCATATTCTGACAAGGAAATTATGGTTGATACTGCAGACGGCCGTATTCACTGCCTGTCTTCGGGCGTACCGATTATTAACGATGAAGGGGTTCAAACCGGCGAGGTAATTGTAGTGCGCCGCATGGAGGAAATTCAAAAACTGGTAAATCGTTTCAGCGGCGCTCACGCGCAATTCCATTTCAGGGATATTATCGGTGATAGTGCTGAAATTGCTGAAGTAATCAGAGTGGCGTCCTTAGCTTCTTCGGGCAATTCCAATATATTGCTGGAAGGGGAAAGCGGTACCGGCAAAGAGGTCATGGCTCAGGCGATTCACAACCGAAGCAACAGTAGCCAGGGACCATTTGTGGCCGTTAATTGTGGTGCCATCCCCCGCGATCTGATCGGCAGCGAGTTGTTTGGCTATGCGGAAGGCGCTTTTACCGGAGCCAAACGTGGCGGCAGACCAGGAAAGTTTGAACTCGCCACGGGTGGTACACTTTTCCTGGATGAAATTGGGGATATGCCATTGGATCAACAGGTTGCCCTCTTGCGTGTATTACAGGATAGAAAAATTACGCGTATTGGTGATGATAAAATCATTCCGCTGGATTTCAGGCTTATTTGCGCGACCAACCGGGACTTGCTCCATGAGGTGGAAAAAGGCAGCTTTCGCCAGGACCTTTATTACCGGATAAATGTGGTTACGATAAGTATGCCGCCGCTTCGCAAACACATGGAGGATATTCCTGCCCTGGTGAATCGCTTTATCAAAACCATTGGGCATAAACTCTGCAACCAACAAATTGAAATTGAGTCTGAGGTTATTGAATGTATGCAAAAATACAAATGGCCTGGCAATGTCCGCGAATTGCAGAACGTAGTTGAACGTATGATCAATTTGGCCCAGGGCGGTCGTATTACTTTGCAGCATCTGCCTTTATCAATTGTTAATGCATTAGAAGACACAGTGTTCGGAAAGACAAAGGGCGGTAATCAGCTAACCATTAGCCGCACCAAAGAAAGAGAAAAAAGAAAACACATGGATGCTGAAACGGAATACAAGGAACTAATGAAACAATTAAGAAAACACGGTGGAAACGTTACAGACGTAGCTAGAGAAATGGAAATTTCACGTAATACGGTTTACCGCAAAATGCGTCTATACAATATTGATTACTAAAGAGTGACGATCATATTTATACTATCCTTACTTTATGCAAGATTATAAAATAACATTAAATCCCAAATTGTAACCCCGATGTAACATTTCTCAGTCAAATGTTACATCGGGGTTACAAATGTTTTAATGTTACAAAATAATATGACAATCTCATCATACAACAATGTTTAAAATTTATCTTTCATCCAAGCGAATGATAAATTAAACAATCAATTCTTCCTCCCGAATCTATGGTGTTATAGCTTTCAAAACCCAACTGAAAACACATCTGTTCAACTTCTGAAGATTCAATATTATAAATTGGCATATTATTTGCTTTTATGTATGGAAATAATGTAACAGTGCAAATTATTAAGGTGCAACCTATTCTTGCAACAGAGAGGTGGATGATATCTTGAGCCTGAAGCGTTTTATTATTGAAATTGGTACCGGGATTGATATGCATGGCGGAGATGTAACAAATGCGGCTCAAAAAGCAATCAAAGATGCTGTGTCACATAGCTGCTTGTGCGGGCTGTTTGATATAGTGGGGATTTCTGATCCCAATCAGATGCATGTGCATGTCAAGGTGGCCTGCCCATATCCGGAGAGATTAAACCAGGATGAGATCTTAAAAGCGGTTCCTTTTGGGAGCACGAAGTTGGAGGTTGTAGAAGGGGGATTGACAGTTAAAGGTTTGGATCTGCCCATGCTGGGTGAAGGGGATACTATCGTGGTTGC
>CAZRMB010000119.1:0-1953 GCA_964600925.1 uncultured Syntrophomonas sp. | reverse complement strand
ATCAGAGCTTTTGAATTAAAAGCAGTTGAATTATTCGCTGCCGGACAGATACCTGGATTTGTTCACCTGTATCTGGGTGAAGAAGCGATTGCTACCGGTGTTTGCGCCAGCCTGGAGAAGAAGGACTATATCGCCAGCACTCACCGGGGACATGGTCACTTGATCGCTAAAGGCGGAGATATAAAAATAATGATGGCTGAATTATTTGGCAGGACCACTGGATATTGCAAAGGCAAAGGCGGATCAATGCACATTGCCGATGTGGATCTGGGAATTTTAGGTGCTAACGGAATAGTGGGTGCTGGTATGCCTCTTGCAACCGGTGCTGCATTTACCTGTAAATATAAAGAAAATGGTGCGGTTGCAGTTGCTTTCTTCGGAGACGGTGCTTCTGACCGTGCTACCTTCCATGAATCATTAAATCTGGCTTCTACTTGGAAGCTGCCAATCGTTTTCCTTTGTGAGAATAACGGTTGGGCAATTTCCAACTCTCAGGAAAACCATCAGAATGTTACCGACATTTCAGACCGGGCCAGCGGCTACGGCATCCCCGGTGTTTCTGTAGATGGTAATGATGTTATAGCTGTGTATGAAGCTGCGGCTGCTGCGATTGACCGGGCCAGAAAAGGTGATGGACCGACTTTGGTTGAGTGCAAAAGCTGGCGTTGGCGCGGACATTTCGAAGGTGATCCGGGCGCTTACAAAGACCCTAAAGATCAGGAAGAATGGCTGGCAAAAGACCCGATTCCCAGATTGGAAAAGAATCTGCTCAAACTGAAATATGCCACCCAGGCCGAAATTGATGATATAAAGGCGGCGGCTGATGCTGAACTCGAAGCAGCGATTAAATTTGCTGAATCTAGTCCAGTGCCGGATCCCTCAGAACTGTTTACTGACGTTTATGCAGATTAATGTAAGGAAGGGTGAAAAATAATGAAACAAATGACTTATGCGGAAGCCATTAGAGATGGCATGCGGGTAGCAATGCAGAATGATCCTAACGTCTATTTGCAGGGTGAGGATGTTGCCCAATTTGGAGGGTGCTTCGGAGTAACCGCCGGATTATATGACGAATTTGGACCCAAGCGGGTCATGAATACACCCATCAGTGAAGCAGTTATTGTCGGTTCTGCAGTAGGTGCTGCTCTTACCGGGTTAAGACCGATTGCGGAAATTATGTTTGTTGACTTTATGGGCTGCTGTATGGATGAACTTTTTAATCAGGCAGCTAAATTGAGATATATGAATGGCGGCAAATGCCAAGTTCCCATGGTTCTGCGTACCCCATGCGGGGCCGGGCAAGGCGCAGCTGCTCAGCATTCCCAGAGTGTAGAATCATGGTTTACACATATACCTGGAGTTAAAACCGTTATGCCGTCCACTCCTGCCGATGCCAAAGGCTTGATGATGGCTGCTATTAAGGATAATAATCCGGTAATGTATATTGAGCATAAACAGCTGCTGACCGTACCCGGAGATGTGCCGGAAGGCGAATACGTCGTACCGCTCGGCAAAGCGGATATCAAACGTCAAGGCTCCGACATTACTATTGTAGCATGGTCATGGATGCTTCAGAAAGCCCTGGCAGCAGCTGAAGAACTGGCTAAAAAGGGTATTAACGCAGAAGTTCTGGATCCACGTACCCTAATACCACTTGATAAAGATGCGATCTTAAAATCCGTTGCCAAGACCGGTAAATTGCTTATTGTACATGAAGAAGTCAAAACCAGCGGATTCGGCGGAGAGATTGCGGCAATGGTAGGCGAAGAAGGTTTTGATTACCTGGATGCTCCTATCAAGAGATTAGCATCTCCTGATACACCAATTCCTTTCGCTCCAGTGCTTGAGAATGCATTCATTCCCAGTGAGGAAAAGATCATTAAAGCGGTGGAAGGATTTTTCTAAAGTATAAATTAATGGTGGGCAGTTATTATACTGTCCACCATAATTGAT
>CAZRMB010000118.1:5297-7301 GCA_964600925.1 uncultured Syntrophomonas sp. | reverse complement strand
CCGGTTTCCTGGCTGAATTCATTGGGCAGGACGGTGAATTTCTTGACTTGTTCCACCTGGCCCAGATCCTTGGTGCGGTTGTCGACCAGTTCCCGGTAGAAGGCATTTACTTCGGGCATTTTCACCAGTTCTTCCCGGCTGGCAAAGCTCAAGCCTTTGGCTTTGGCCCAGGCTTCCAGCGGTTCGAAGCTGGGAGAGATCAGGGCAGATACATATTTACGGCCATCGCCGATGGTGGCTGCGTTGTCGATATAGAAGTCTTCCTTGAGCAACGTTTCAATATGCTGGGGCGCAATATATTTTCCGCCCGAGGTCTTCATCAGGTCCTTGATCCGGTCGGTGATGCTCAGATAGCCTTCCTCGTCGATAAAGCCAACATCGCCAGTCTTCATGTAGCCGTCTTCGGTCAGGGATTCCCTGGTTAGCTCGGGATCTTTGTAATATCCTTTCATCATGGAAGGACCCTTGGCCAAGATCTCGCCTTCCTCAGAGAATTTTACATCCATGAGCGGTACGATCGGTCCACAGGTACCGAATTTATTGTGTTCGGGGTTGGCCACCGTGATGACGAAGCACTCGGTCATGCCATAGCCCTGCAGGAGCAGAACGCCGGCATTGAAGAAGAACTCGGCGATCTCACCGGAGAAGGCCGCACCGCCGCAGTTAAAGACTTTGTTGCGTCCGCCGAAAATATTGCGGATGTTTTTCAGAACCTTTTCATCGGCCATGGCATACTGTTTCTGCAATTCTTCCGGGATGGGCTTGCCTTCTTTTTTCAAAGTTTCGTATTGGCCGCCGATCGACAGGGCCCATTTAAAGCCTTGTTGCTGTTCCGGTGGTGCCATGCTGATGCCGTGCTGAATGGTGGCATAGATCTTCTCCCACATGCGGGGCACACTGCACATATAGTGCGGTCTGGATTCCAGCAGGAATTGATTGATGGCCTTGGTATCGTGGCAATAATCCACCTGACCGTTGCCGCAGAGGATAAAGTAGCTCCAGGCCCGTTCAAAAACATGGGACAGCGGCAGGAAAGCCAGATTGACATCGGTATCGATGATGGGGATATGATAACCGGTGCCAAACAACATGGCAAACCAGCCTTTGTGGGTCAGCATGACTGCTTTGGGGGTACCGGTGGTGCCGGAAGTATAGATCAGGGTGGACAGATCTTCCGAATCCAGTCTGGCAATACGCTCCGCCATTTCTGTATCCCGGTCAGCCTGACGGCCCAGCGCCAGGAAATCATCAAAATACATCACTTCAGGACGTTTTTCAATCACAGCAATTTTATCGAAGACAATAATTTTTTCAAGCGTCGGGCAGTCTGCGCCCAGTAGGGTCAAAGCCTTGTCATATTGATCCTGGTTGCCGGCAAACAGGATGCGGATCTCGGCATGATTTACGATATATTTCAGCTCGGCGGCTGAATTCGTGGCATAAACCGGTACCGAAGCAGCTCTGACGGTAAACGAGGCATAATCTGCAACCGCCCATTCCACCCGGTTGTTGGCAAAGATCCCGACAAATTCTCCTTCTTTGACGCCGAATTCCAGGAGTCCTTTGGCAGTGGCATCGATCAGTTCCCCAAATTCCTTCCAGGTGTAGGCGATCCATTCCCCATAAGGTTTGTGACGGACAGCGATTTTAGTATCGCCGTATTTGGCTGCCCGGCTGCGGACCATCAGTGCCAGATGCTTCTCCCTGGCCAGAAACTCTTCAAATTCTTTTTCATAATCAGGTTTTGCTCCGTTCATTAAATCAAATCCTTTCTCCTGTGCAATGTCCATACGATGTTACGACTTGATGCGCTGATTATTTGCTTAAATGATTGCTTCCCATCTTCCCCCCTTGTCAGAACCGCTATTTTGCCAAGTCTGATGTTTGAAGATAATTCATCAGGACTTTTATAAACAGGTCCGCCTGTTCCTGAAATGAAACTGAATCAGGAAAAGCCAGGCGGTGAAAGATCAGACCATTAAAAAATATCGTGAACATGAAACC
>CAZRMB010000118.1:0-5197 GCA_964600925.1 uncultured Syntrophomonas sp. | reverse complement strand
TCGCGGCGGCTGGCTAATTGCAGCATGTTTTCCAGAATAGATTTCTTGGTGGGGAAGTAATGATAAAGCGTACCGGTGGAAATCCCCAATGATTCAGCGATTTCCCGCATGGTGACATCGTTGTACCCACGTTGGGCAAAGTCATCGAAGTATTTTTGCAGCAGTTCGTTGCGATAGGCATCGTGATCAACGATTTTCGGCATTGTAAACCTCCTCACGGCAAGTGGGCGATTGTCTGATTTATTTTATATCGAACGGTTGATATAAAATAAGTTAATTAATATTTATCATTATAAATAATATTTGTCAATGGGAATCAGTAATAATAATAACTTGCCGTGATGTTTATTTTATGCCGGTATAGATCTTCATGGCATCCCGGAGAAACACCGCGCATCCCGGAACGATTTTATCATAGTAGGCGGTAAACCTTTCATCATCAACATACATTTGTGCCAGACCCAGGTGCGCTTCTTTGGAATAATCCTGCCAGTACTGCATGAGCCATTGTTTGTGCAGTTCGCAGGCCTGCATGGCCAGTTGCCCGCCGGGATCGCCGTCTGCATAAGCCAGCCGGATGGTCTCATTCAAATTTTCTGTCAGTTTTTCCGACGCCGCATATTGTTCCGGGGTCATATTCTTTACTTTTTGGTATGAAGCCTGTACCGCTTTATCGCCGTATTTTTGGCGGATCTCCTGACCGTATTTGCTTTCGTTGTCATCAATAAGCTTTTGTTTAAAGCCTTCGAATTTTTCCTTGTCCGACATAATACATCTTCCTTTCGTCATGGCCATGGTTTTTTCCACATTGGCGATCAACAGCTCCAATTGCTGCTTTCTCATCAATAGTTTCTCATGATGATCGGCCAGCGCTGCGGCATTATTAAAAGCAGGCGCGTTTAAAATATCTTTGACAGTTTGCAGTTCAAAGCCCAGTTCACGATAAAACATGATCTGCTGCAATTTATCCACTTCTGCCTGGCCGTAGATCCGGTAACCGGAGGAATTGATCCGGGCCGGTTTGAGGATACCGATTTCATCATAGTAGCGCAGCGTCCGGGTACTGATCCCGGCCAGCCGGGCCAACTTCTGTACCGTATATTCCATGCGTTCACCCCCTGTGATATCATCGTAAACCTTTACGCAGCGTCAATGTCAAGCGGGAAATTTTGGTTGGGAGGGAACGCGCGGACCGCAGAGAGGGAAGGATGCTTTCAAATCCGCCGCGTATCCGTCCGCAAAACAAAACAGCCCCGGTTCGAGAAGTTCGAACCGGAACTGTGAAAAGGGGGGGCGATTTCATGAAAACCTGTACCGTCACCCGGAGGCTGGTACGGGGCGATTATTCGGCCAGCGCTTTGATGGCCTGGTAACCTTTGAGGTCGGTGAACAGTTCGCCGGTATAGGGATTCCGTTTGGTTTTGGCCATCTTGTAAAACATATAAATGATTACGGCGACATTGGACAGCAGGGCAGCCAAACTCACATAAAACATTATCGTAGGATTGTAAGATGACGCGACAGCGAAAGAACCTGTATCGATAAAGGCCGGGAATGTCTGGGCAAACATGCACCAGATGGCCAGAGTCTGGGCCCGATGCTGCAGCCAGGCGCCTTTGCCGACGGTGAAGGCACACAGGGTCGGGGCCAACAGCAGGGCAAAACCGCAATACCAGGCATGGCCGGGCAAACAGTTGTAAGTGTAAGCAAAATTCCACAGGTCATAGGCAATGACCCAGAACCACAGCATATCCGGCCATAACATGTCCTTGCTGCCGTCCTTGGCTGTCTTGCGGCGGATAACGATGCCGAACCATCCGGTGATGGCAATGATATTTAAAATACCGGCGATGCCGTTCATGTAATTCCATGGTCCACCCAGCACAAACATGGCTTCGTCAACCAATATCCCGCCGCCGGCGTATTGCATACCAACCTGGAAGTCACGGATGACTGCTTCAATAATGTTGATAGCCAGAATCAACGGAGGAAAGCATAAAGCCCATTTTTGCTCGGCCAGGGTCCAGACCTTGCCGGTTTTCTTATTGGTCATCTGCACATGCCGGATACACCAGAAGCCAATACATCCGGCGGTCGATGAATAAACCTTGGCCAGATGGAACCAGTCCGTATAAGTAGTGTCCTTCATGACGGTAAACCACAATACTGAAAGTATGGTGGGCAGAACCACGAAACTGAAAAAGCCGATCCATTTCCAACGACGGGCGATCTCATTGAAGCCGAACAGGGCAACAAAGACCAGTACCCAAACACCCCAAACACTTAATGCCGATACTCCTTCCGAAAAAACAAACATAAGTAAAACCTCCCTTGAAATATCTTGATCGTTAAGTACATCATAGGACTCATATTTCACAAAACGATGGAGGTTTTTTAACAAAATTGTGACATTTACGGTGCCTGGCACGAAGTTATTAAGTTATTAAGTTATTTGCCTTATTCGGGCTTTTTCAGGGAGAAATAAAAGCGCACGCCCCGGCTGATATTTTCTGCGCCGAAGCGGCTGTGGTGCAAATTAAAAATGGTTCGGGCGATAGTCAGGCCTAAACCGGTGCCGCCGAATTCCTTGCTGCGGGATTTTTCCTGCCGGTAAAAGGGCAGCCAGATTTTCTTCAGATCGTCTTCGCTGATGGGACCGCCTTCATTTTCAATGGCAAAGACAACTTCGTCGCCTTCACCGGCAGCCAGTTGCACGCATATATCGCCGCCCGCCGGGGTATGCTGGATGGCATTGAGAAACAGATTGGCCGCGGCGTGCTCAATCTGCATTTCATCACCCGCTACCTCTAAATCCTCGCTGCCGGCTTTGATCTCCACCTGCAGGCCTTTTTCCTCCCACAGCGGCCGGTACCTTTCCACCAGGCGATCCACCAGCAGTTCCAGACGGAAAACCTGCCAGTTAAGTTTCACATAGCCGTTTTCCAACTGGGTCAGATCGAGCATATTGGTGATCAAGTCTCCCATATCCTGAACTTCATCAATAATTACATCCATATAATAAGTCTGCTTCTCCGGTTTCACGCCGTCCCGGACCGCTTCGGCGTAGCCCTGCACCAGGGCCAGAGGGCTTTTCAGCTCGTGGGAAACGGCTGCCATGAATTCCTTGCGCACCCGGTCCAACTGGCGTTCCTTTTCGATATCTTCCTGCAAGCGATCGATCTCGCCCTTCAGCTCGGTGGACTGCTGGAGCAGGTTGCGCATGGCCCGGGTCCCCAGTGCGGCGGCGATTCCCACCCACAGGTAATTCAGGTAACGGATGCTCAACTGCATGGCCGCGGGACCGGCCGGAGTCCGGCCCATAAAATAAAACTGCAGTAAAAAATCGCCCAGCATGCACAAGCCGGCGGCAAACAGCACCATTCGGTAATCGAAATAGAAAATGGCCAGGACGATGACCAGATAAAACAGGGCGTGGGTCTCCACGGCGGTATGGGAAGGGATGCGAAAGACCATGAAAACCAGGAACACTGAAAAAATACTGACCCAGCGGGTCCACTCCCGCCGGCCGTAATTCATGAGGATGATATATAAAAACAGCAGAATGCCGGCCGTTATCGCGGCCACCAGCAAAATATCCCGCTGCGACATGGCACCGCTGGTCCAGCCCCGGTATTCCATATAGGAAGTCACCGGGATGATCAAGGCTACGAGGATCAGCATGACGCTGAATATAAGCCAGTTGGTGTTTTCCAAATTCTTTTCCAGCAAGCGGCCGATCAAACTATTCTGTTCCATTATCCAGCCTCCTGATCCCCGGCTATCCGTTTTTCTGCGGTTCGCCGGAAGGATTGAACTTGTATCCGAAACCACGTACCGTTTGGATCACATCCGCACAGCGGCCCATTTTTTCCCGCAGTCGGTTGATATGGGTATCGACCGTACGCAAATTGCCGTAATGGCTGTATCCCCAAACCCCCAACAGCAACTGCTCGCGGGACAGCACCATGCCGCTGTTGTTCATCAGGTATAGCAGCAGATCGTATTCTTTGGGGGACATATAGATCAATTCCCCGGCCACTCTGACTTCATGGGAAATGCGGTCGACCTGCACCACTCCCTGGCAAAGCGTTTCCGAGGGCGCATGGCCGGCGTCGCCGCTGCGTTTGATCAGGGCTTTGGCCCGGGCCACCAGTTCCCGGGGACTGAAAGGCTTGGTCACATAATCATCCGCCCCCAGTTCAAACCCCAGCAGACGGTCTTCTTCATGGCCCCGGGCGGTTACGATGATGATCGGCACATTGGAAACATGGCGGGCTGCCCGGCAGACCGTCCAGCCGTCCATCCGGGGCAGCATAATATCCAGGATGATCAGGTCCAGCGTCCGGCTTTTGATGATTTCAATGGCCCGTTCGCCGTTGTCGGCTTCCAGCACCGCATAGCCTTCCGTTTCAAAATAATCCGCCACCAGCTGGCGCATCAAGTGATCATCTTCCACCAGTAAAATCGTTTTGTTCACTTATCCGCCCTCGCAATCCCCGATAATAAAGCATCATATTTATATCAGTTTACTTTATAACCGATGCCGAAACAAGAATCCTGCCGGGCAGGATTTATGGCCGAAATACTGGAATTTGTTGCCGGCAAGACTTACAATACTGATAGCAGTTTAGGGAGTGGAGGATACAATTATGATATTAAATAAGGGATTAAAAGATCCGTTCAGTGCGATAAGTCATCTACTGGGAGTCGCATTATCTGTCATCGGAACCATCATTTTGCTGCAGCAGAGATCCCAGCCTCTGGACAGGCTGGGGATGGCTATATTTGGAGCGTCACTGATCTGCCTGTATGCGGCCAGCACGATCTATCACGCGCTGGATGTTTCGGAAGAGTTCAATCTGATCCTGCGAAAAGTTGACCATGCCATGATCTATGTATTGATCGCCGGAACCTATACCCCGATGTGTATGATCGCCTTAAAAGGAACATGGGGCACAGCACTGCTCATTACCATATGGGTCATAGCAGCGGCCGGCATTGCCCTGACCCTGTTATGGTTTGATGCGCCCCGCTGGCTTACCACCACCATTTATGTTCTCATGGGCTGGCTGGCTGTAACCGCCACCATACCGTTAAAACAGACCGTGGGGATGACAGGCCTGGCCTGGCTGCTGGCCGGAGGTATCCTTTATACCATCGGCGCCGTGATCTATGCGACCAAACGCCCCAACATCAC
>CAZRMB010000117.1:4534-7376 GCA_964600925.1 uncultured Syntrophomonas sp. | reverse complement strand
CTCTTTCTAAAATGTCTCTAATAGACGCTCAGAATGACATACACAATATTTTCGTCGTTTGTTGTGTCATTAACCTTGTAAGTCCACATATAATGGAACTGAAAAGCCCCATAGGAAATATTTTAATAGCCAAAATAACTGCCTTTATGGTAATATATCATAAATGTGCAGCGAATAGATAAATTCCTTTGGTAGTATTGTAGTTTGGTGTTTATTTGTCTGGCACAAAAGAAATAATTTTATATTGTAGAATGGGAGGATGGTTTTGGTGAGTGTATTGCTTACGCTTGTACCAGTAATTGTTGTGTTGATTTTGCTTGTTTGGGCAAAATCGTCGGCTGATTTCAGTGGTTTTGTAGGTTGGTTTTTAACTGTTTTGGTTGCCTTTCTTTTCTTTCACACTTCTCTGCAAGTCGGATTAACTGCCAGTTTGGCAGGAATTGTGGCTTCGTTTCCGGTTTCTTTAATGGTTTTGACTTCGATTTTTCAGATTACATTTCTGGAATCCACTGGTGCTTTAAAAAGAATCGTTGTATTTGTTAAAACGTTGGCCAAAAATGATCAAGTTGTTCAGATAATGATCATTAATATGGGTATTGGTACCCTTCTGGTGGCGGTCGGCGCTACGCCGGTCTCAATCCTTCCGCCAATTATGCTGGCATTAGGTTATTCTACCTTCGTTGCCGTGGCTCTACCGGCGATCGGTTTTGATTCACTTTGCACCTATGCCCTGCTGGGTGCACCATTGGTAGTTTTTGCCGATATGACGGGAACTTCCATAAATGATTCAGCGCTGGTGTTTTCACAGTTTATGCCGATAATATCGACCATGATCGGCTTTGGGATGTTAATGATTGTAGGCGGATGGAGCAAAGTTAAAGAAGGGTTTATCCCCTGTTTGCTGGCCGGCCTGACGATGGGTTTCACAGCCATGCTGGTTGCCCATATCGGCAAAGGTATTGTTTTGACCGGTGTTATTGCCGGCATGGCGACTGTACTGGTCATGATACTTTACTTAAAACTTAAGGGCAAACCTTTATTGGATCGCTCCTGCGTAACTGAACAGGATAAGGAAATTGAACGTTCCATGCCTTTAATGACGGCACTTTCTCCCTGGACTATTTTGATCAGCGCCTGTTTGATCATCAACTTCTGGCCTCCCTTTTATGAATTCCTCTCCAAAGATTTAGCCATGGCTGTGCAGATCATTCCCGGCGGCAAGCCCATCAATACAAGAATGCTATGGAACGCATATACCTGGGTAATCATCAGCACATTGCTGGCTGTTCCTTTTATTAAACCAAGTAAAGCACAGTGGAAAGATATCATGTCTAAATGGTGGAAGCGTGCTCCCCGACCCACTTTTTCCGCGATGATCTTTTTTGCCATCGCTTACGTTATGATTTACTCCGGATTCGCGCCTTCTGCACAAGGTTGGGCTTTGACCGCTCCTGATTTTAATATGATATCAATCCTGGCAGTCAGTTCGGCAAACTTCTTCCAGGGTCTGTACCCTGGTGTTGCCGCATTCCTAGGCTTGCTGGGCGGATTTGTGAGCGGCAGTGAGGCCTCAGCCATTGCCCTCTTTACGAAATATAATATTATGACTTCAGGAATACTTAAGGTTGATCCCTTGATCGTTACTGCGGGTACAGCGATTGCGGCTGGTTTAGCCAGTGTTATTTCTCCGGCCAAACTGCAAAATGCTGCCGCCACCATCGATAGTATCGGGGTAGAGTCCAAAGTTATCAAGATCGTCCTCCCCATTGCCCTGGTTTTCACTTTGGTAGCTTCGATCCTGACTTTGATTTGGGCATAAATTATTAAATGTGAAAAGGCTGCGGATTTACAAAATCTGCAGCCTTTTCTATGTGAACCAGCCATGACCGGAGGACACAACTAATGATGAAATTATTATTTATGTCATCCTGAGCGTTAGCTTCACTTCGTTCAGGATGACAATAACGCTATTTTCTTATTAAACAACAAGCCTCCCGGACCTGCGAGCAATCTTTGATTGTGTCAGTGGGTGGGGTTTTTATTTCTATGATTATTGCGCGTTATTTGATTTTGACAGGGACTTTTCAATTTGCTTCAGGTTTTCCAGAACAATTTCGGTTTTTATAAGCAAAAGTTCTTTATTTTTACCCGCTACAGCGGCTTCAAAATCATCCATTGATAAATCGCTGCGGCTCAGTAATTTCTCATCTTTCACTTTAACCTGCGTTTTAAAACTGTTCCAACTTTCTTTCAGAAGTGGCATCCGTTCTACCGCTTTATCCCATTCCCCTCCCATTGCTTCAATACCTGCTGACAGGATTTCATATTTGGTTCTATAATAATCGGCCGGGATACTACTCTTAAAAACTTTCGCCAGACTCGCGTATTGACCATACAACTCGATGGCAGCTTTTAAACTGTTCATCTCATCCTTTTGACTTATCGCCATAGTCAGATTTTCCATGCCAGCCTCAAATTTTTTCCTTTCTGCAACCGTCAATCCAGCTTTTATCGCTTCGGACTCTATTCTATTCCAATTTTTATGAATATCTTTTAATTTTTCTGCCAGTGTCTGCCAACTCTTTTGTTGCTGCATTATTGAATTTGAATTTGTCTGTTCGGTCTGCGTTTTGGTTTGATTTGACTTGCTTTGGGTATTATCTGATTGGTTATTCCCGCTTTGTTCTGATATTTTATTCTGACTTAAGTTTGTGTTCGTATTTTTTATTTGTTGAGTCGAACTTTTCATATTGATCAGCTCGGAAATATCGGTAATCATATTCTCTATGTCGCTGACTATTTTTTTTAACTCTTCCGGAGGCTTTTGCGAAGATTGTTGCGC
>CAZRMB010000117.1:0-4434 GCA_964600925.1 uncultured Syntrophomonas sp. | reverse complement strand
GATTTTGTAAAATGGATCCCCCGCGAGTACATTTTGGATATGGATGCCGATAAAATCAAATATCCAAAAGAATTTATGGCCGAAGCCGGACGTCGCAATCTCATCGGGATCAGAGTCCCCAAGGAATACGGCGGTCGAGGTGGTCAGTGGCAGGATGATATCATTGTTGCTGAAGAAATTTGCGTACCAGGATATATTTTTGGTTGCGCCTGGGGAGTCACCGGAGATGTGGTCACCGAAGCGCTGGTGCATTTCGGCAACGAAGAACAAAAGAAAAAATTCCTGCCACCCATTTGCAGAGGAGAAAAATATGCCGCCGAATGTCTTACTGAACCGCGGGGGGGGTCAGATTTTTTCGGTGCAACAACGATTGCCAAAAGAGACGGCGATGATTTTATTCTGAACGGACAAAAGCGATTCATCGTTGGAGGCGAGGGGGCAGATTATTTCCTGGTATATGCCAAAACTGATCCGGAAGCGCCCTCGTCCAAGTCCATGACCTGTTTTATGGTGGAAAGAGACATGGGCGTGCAGACCGAGTATTTATATAATCTTCTTGGTTCAAGGGGAGGCGGAACGGCCCGGGTTGTATTTGATAACGTCAGAGTGCCGAAGGAAAATGTTATCGGCGAAATCAACGGAGCCGGCACGGTTTTTAATCAGATGATGATCCCGGAAAGATTTGGTACTGCCTCGATGACCATCGGAGCAGCCCGTCCGGCTTTGGAAATTGCTACAGATTACAGCACTCGACGCAAAGCCTTTGGAACCGAAATCAAAAATTTTGAGGGCGTCAGTTTCAAAATTGCGGAGATGGTTACCAAATTGGATAGTGCCCGGGCCATGATTTACACAACCGCACTGGCAATTGATTCGGGGACGGTCAAAGCCAGTCGCTGCCGGCGTATGGCTTCGGAGTCTAAAAAATTTGTAACGGAACAATGTTGGGATGTAGCCAACCTGGCCATGCAGGTAATGGGCGGCATCGGTTACACAGACGTTTATCCCATCGAAAAAATTGTGCGTGATTTACGATTGGCTATGATTTGGGTCGGTACCAATGAAATCATGAGTCTGATCATCCAGCATGAACATTATCGGGAAAGACAAGCTGAGCTATCGGCTGGAGTAAAACGCAACAGTGAGATGGATGCTTTAAATGCCTATGCAGATGGAGAAAAGATTTACGAATAGCATTTTTTATCGAGGGAGAGATGAATGATGGAGAATAGATGGAAGGAAATGTACAAGCATAAACTTACTACAGCGGAAGAAGCGGTTAAATTTATCGAAAACGGAGATCTGATCGCATCCGCTTCCATAAACGGCCAGCCGACGCAGATCGTTGACGCTTTGGTGCGCCGTATGGCCAGCGGAGAAATCAGGGACAGCCGATTTTTGTTTTCATTGTCAGTCAGAATGTCTTCTTTACATAATCCTGAAATCATCGAACAATGCTATCAGAATAACAATATCCTGGATACGATGTATGCCGGGCCACTGGAGCGTTATTTCCTGGATCAGGGCGGCTATTCCTATGTTCCCCATCGCCTGCAGGACGGACCTTTAATGACGGCGCGAGTCGGTCTGCATGCAGGTCTGATCACCGTATCGCCCATGGATAAACACGGTTATTTCAGTACCGGGACCAACCCGGAGTATATTTATGGTTTCATCCGCCGCAATCCCGGCTGCAAGATCCTGGCTGAAGTAAACCAACACATGCCACGAACGTTTGGCAACAACCACTTCCACATCTCAGAATTAACCGCTATCGTAGAAAACGATGTCCCTTTATTTGAACTGCCGCCCATTCCCATCTCCGAGCAGGACGAACTGATTGGGCAGTTTATTGCCGAAAGAGTACCGGACGGCGCCTGTCTGCAACTTGGGATTGGTGGTATGCCCAATGCTGTTGCCAAGTATCTGACTCATAAGAAAGATCTGGGCATTCATACTGAAATGTTATGCGATACGATGGTTGACCTGTATGAAGCAGGGGCTATCAACGGCAGTAAAAAGAAACTTTTGCCGCGCAAATGGGCTGCCTGTTTTGCCATGGGAACGAAGCGCCTGTATGATTTTATGGCTGATAATCCCATGATCGAGCTGTATGACTCGGAGTGGATCAACGATCCCTATAATATTGCCAAAAATGATAACATGGTTTCCATCAATGCCACCCTGGAAGTCGACCTCAGCGGGCAATGCGCTTCCGAAGCCATCGCTACCCGTCAATATTCAGGCGCCGGCGGCCAGATGGATTTCACCGAAGGCACCTGGAGATCCGATGGCGGTCAGGCGTTTCTTGCCCTTTATTCCACCTATAAAGATAAAAGCGGTGCGCTGCACTCCAGTATCGTTCCCACTCTTACTCCCGGATCAATGGTCACCACCACCCGCAATGATGTGCAATATGTGGTTACTGAGTATGGGGTGGCGTGGCTAAAAGGTTTTGATCTGCGGCAGAGAGTCAAGGAACTGGTGCGCATTGCCCACCCGGATTTCCGCGATGAGCTCATGGAAGAAGCCCGTAAGCTGAAGTATATTAGATAGACAACCTGGTTTATAATAGAGGGCAGCGCGATCTGTCCTCTATTTTTATTTTAATTGATTTAATTCTAATAGTTGTAAGGGATACTACAAACAAAGGAGCGAGAAACTTGATGAAGCATTTTGAACTGGAAAGAAACGGTCAAATAATCCGGGGCGTTATTCACCAGCCGGAGAAAGCTCAAAGCAGTCTGCCATGTGTGATATTTTGTCACGGCTTCACTGCCAGCAGGATCGAACCTCATTTTATGTTTGTCAAGATTGCCCGCGCCTTGGAAAAGATCGGGGTTGCGTCCATTCGCTTTGATTTTCTGGGAAGCGGTGAGAGTGACGGGCTATTTTCAGAAATGACATTAAGCAATGAAGTGGCTGATTGCGAGGCTATCATCGATTATGCTCGTTCCCTTTCAATATTTGACCCGTGTAAAATATCTCTGCTGGGTTTTAGTATGGGAGGAGCGGTCAGTTTGGTAAGCGCGTCTCGTTGCCCTGAGAAAATTGACAGACTGGTTTTGATGAGTCCGGCTGCCAATATGCTGGAAGTGATGACCCGAGATATTCGGGGGCAGCGAATTGATATGTATCAGCAGGGAGCCATCGACGTGGGCGGCAATATGCTCAGTAAAAAAGCCATTGATGATGTTTTTGCGATCAATATCTATGCATGCGCCAGCAAATTAAAAAATCGTATCCTCTTTATCCATGGCACCGAAGATGATCAGGTGCCTCCTTTTACTTCTTTAAAGATGCATGAGATCCTGGCTGCCAACAGCGAACTAAAACTCATTCAGGGCAGTGATCACTGGTACTCCTCCCAACTCTGGGAAAAAGAATTGATTGATTCCATTGTAGACTTTTTCCAGGATTATAAAGCAGAATAAGCGCTGGCTTATCTTTTTCCTGCTAAAAATAGGCGGATAATATTAACGGCCAGCTTTTCGATCAGCTCTTTTGCGCCATGCATGGACTCATCCAGCGTCATGGGTCGGTCGGCAATGGCGAATAGACTGGTAAAGCCCATTGCATAGAGCTGATCAAGATTCTGTCCCAGTGAACCGGCAATGCCGATCACAGGGATACCATGCTTTTTGGCCAGTTTAGCAATTCCCAACGGTGTTTTGCCGAATGCGGTTTGATGATCTATCATTCCCTCTCCGGTAATCACGCAATCTGCATCGGCGATACTTGCCTCCAATCCACTGACTTCTATGATCAAATCGATTCCCTTTACAATGCGGGCATCAAGAAATGCCATCAACCCGGCACCCATACCGCCAGCAGCTCCGGCTCCTGGTATTTCAGCAACTTGTTTGCCAAAATCCCGCTCGATCAAATCGGCAAAATGCCGCAGGCATTTATCCAGATGGATGACTTCTGAGGGACTTGCTCCTTTTTGTGGTCCAAAAATTGCCGATGCTCCCTGTGGGCCACAGAGCGGATTTTCAACATCACAAGCCAGGATAAAACTCGTTTCTTTTATACGCGGGTCAAACTGCCTTAAATCAAAGGCAAAAAGGTCTCCGAGATTCCCGCCTCCGAAGCCCAGGTCAGATTGATTTTGGTCCAGAAGTCCCAAACCCAAGGCCTGCAGTAACCCTGCAGCGCCATCGTTGGTCGCACTCCCTCCCAGGCCGATAATAATATTACGGCAGCCATGATCCAGCGCATGCAGGATTAATTCTCCGGTTCCATAGCTGGTTGCCTTCATAGCGTTATATTCATGGCGGTTTAACAGAGCCAATCCGGATGCTGCAGCCATTTCGATGAAAGCAGTTTGACCATCCCCTGAAATTCCGTAAAAGGCTTCCACCTTATTCAGCAAGGGTCCGGTGACTGTAATCGGAATGATTTCCCCCTGGGTAGCACATACCAGCGCTTGCA
>CAZRMB010000116.1:4667-7385 GCA_964600925.1 uncultured Syntrophomonas sp. | reverse complement strand
GCTTCCAGGAAGTCCTCGATCTGTTTGAGCCAAAGCCCGAAGACTTTGCCTTTACCCATGGTGAATTTGCGGCCAACCAGATCCATCGACTGTATAAAGTTGGTGCCTTCCCAAATAGGATAAATGCGGCAATCGCGATACAATTCGGCAATCGGATATTCTTCGGAGAATCCGTATCCGCCATAGCACTGCATGGCGTTGGAGATACATTCAATAGCCATATCGCTGCAATAAGCTTTGATGATCGGGATGTTTACGCCAACCATGGCGTCACATTGCTGAGCCAGTTCCTTGTCGGAACTGTTGTAAGCTATGTCGAGCAGATAAAAATTGTACAGGATCATGGCGCGAAATACTTCCACATGCGCCTTCTGGAAAAGCAGCATGCGTTTAACGTCTTCGTGCTGAATGATCGGCACCCGGTCACCCTTGGGGTTGGTAAACGGTCTGCCCTGGATACGTTCTTTACAATATTCAACGGCATTATGATAGGCTACTGCTGACAGGGACAGGGCGCCGTGGCCAGTCATCAGACGTTCTTCGTTCATGACCTTGAACATTTGCATCATGCCTTTGCCGACCCCATCTTCGCCGGGGGGATCTCCGACCAGCCAGCCTTTACATTGGTTGTTCTCACCGAAATTCAATACGCAGGTGACGTTACCCTTAATGCCCATTTTGTGTTCGATACCGCTGACGCTTACGTCGTTTGGCCCAAGTATGGTACCGTCCATTTCGCTGAAATACTGAGGAATTACAAACAGGGAAAGACCTTTGGTCCCAGCGGCTGCACCATCAATGCGAGCCAGTACCAGATGGATGGTGTTGTCACAAATACCGTTTTCAGCATGGCTGATGAAACATTTGGTACCTTTGATGTTATATACACCTGGTTCGTCGGTGGGATAGGCTCTGGTGGTCTGATCACCGACATCGGAACCGGCTGACGGCTCGGTCAGGCACATGGTAGCGGTCCATTCTCCGCTGAACATTCTTCCGGCATACATATTGATCAGATATTCACTGGCAAACTCTTCGAGTACTTCTCCGCCGGCGGCCGGTCCTGCCAGGATGGTTCCTATATGAGGATTGGCACCGATCATGAATTCCATCATGGCCCACATGACGCTCAGGGGCACAGCTGAAGGATCATTTCTGTCTTTGTTGCTGCTGCAGAAGCCGTTCTGCTGAATAAAATGATAGGCTGTCTTGCAGGATTCAGTCATGCGGGCATGACCATCTACGTAGATGCCACCGATTTTGTCAGCGTCTTCATTGGTGGGGGCTACGACTTCTTTGGCTCCTTTTAAGGCGTTGTCCAGGATGAAATCGATATCATCTACTGTGTAACCGCCTTTGAACCTGTCTGTGTCGAACACCTTGTTTAAGTCGAGCCACTCCTTCAGGATAAATTTGTGGTCGCGGGTCGTGTTGATAAAGTTTGAAGACATTTGCGTACCTCCTTGTTTAATATGTTTATCTGGACTATACCGCACATAACAAAATATTTTGATTACTGTGAACATAATAGTATATAAACAAAATATCTTTAATTATAATTGTTATTAATAAATATTACATTAAGAGGGAGATAAATTCAATGCATAATTAGGCTGCAAAAAACGCAATGAATAAGCCATAAAGCAAGTTTGGCCATAAAATTAAAAAGCCAGCCCATGGCTGGCTTGATTTATGAAACTTGCTAGTAATCTCCTTCAGCATAAGGATATTTTTTATCCCATGAACGAGAAAAACTTGGAAACTTGACTAATAAAGCCTGATATATAACTGCCTGATATTCATCGCCCAGAGGACTGAAAACGTCATTCAAATTGGCGTAGTATTCACTGTTATAAAGATTGGCCGCAACTTTTAACAACGCTCTGTCGGCAACATCACCGCTCAAAGTCTGGGATAGCGTATCGAAATCTATGCCGGTGGGAAGAAAATATTTGTCGATAATGGCACAGGGACCTTCAGCATTTCCCAAGGTACCGATTGACGCTAAAACATAAGCAGTAGGAGTAATGTCAGGATAATCTTTACCGGCTTTTTTTATTAGGCGCAAAAAATTGCCCTTGTGAAATTTGTTAATAAAGTAAACTGGTTTTTTCACTTGTATAAAACCTCCTTTGTGCAAAATTTCCGTCGGTATATAATGATGCTAGCATATTTTGATAAATCTTGTATATGGGGACCGACTCAAAATGGAGAAATTTTTCTGTATATTTAAAATTTATTATCAATTAGTTGCTGTCAAATTATACTTAATGCATGTTGGTTTCCGGAAAATTTACATCAAATTGTAAAGAAAGAAGGATGGAATATGACTGATGTCAACAAATCCAAGCAGGATGCAGAGGAAAAATTAAACATCAAGCTTGGCATTGCCCCCAATTGTTTTAATTTCATGCAAGGCCGAATGATCGAATTTAGCAAGAATGAAAGCTTGAGCATTGCTTTCCCGGTCCATGAAAACTATCTGAATCCGGCCGGCAGTATGCAGGGAGGTTTTATCACAGCAGCTTTTGATAACGTGTTTGGCCCTTTGTGCCAAGGGATAACCGGAACCAAGGCAACGACCACCGTTGATTTATATACCAATTATCATCGTCCCATATTTGTCGGTGATGAACTGATCATAACGGCAACTGTGATGGTCAAGGGAAAAACCAAGATCCACATGACGGCCGAGGCTTATAATAAGGAAAACAAATT
>CAZRMB010000116.1:1994-4567 GCA_964600925.1 uncultured Syntrophomonas sp. | reverse complement strand
AGGGGGGAAGGTAATGAGTAAAATCAGTGTTGATGATTTTATGAAAATACGCGAAAGAAATTTGATGAAGATAAAGGAAGGAAAAGAAAACGGCCTTAAGGTGGTCGGGATCTATTGTACCTACTGTCCTCAGGAACTGGTCCTGGCAGCAGGTGCAGGGCCGGTAGGCTTATGCGGCACCAAAGAGGAGCCGATTGCGGCGGCGGAGGAAATCTTGCCCCGTAATTTGTGCCCGCTGATAAAATCATCGTTTGGTTTTGCAATCAGTGACACGTGCCCGTTTTACCATTTTTCAGATTTGATCATTGGCGAAACGACCTGTGACGGGAAAAAGAAAATGTTTGAAATCATGGGGGAAATGAAACCCGTGCATGTAATGCAGCTGCCGCATAGTCAGGATTCAATGGCTTCATATGATTTGTGGGTAGAAGAGATTCGGGCGTTGAGATCGAAACTTGAAGAGGAATTGCAGGTAAAAATCAGCGACGCAGATATTTGGGACGCTGTTGAACAGGTTAATCGGGAGACTCGTGCAGCCAAGGCATTGTGTGATTTGAACAAGGCTGATCCCCCGGTTTTAAACGGACTGGATTTATTAACCATCACCTGGTCCAGAAGTTTTGGTATTGATAAATCAGAATTGGCGGCCATGCTTGAAGAAATGACCGATGTGCTGCAAGCACGACCCAGCCAAATTGCTGCCGGAAAACCACGTATTCTGCTTACCGGGTGTCCGGTGGGGCTGGGAACTGAAAAAGTTATCCGCTTGGTCGATGAATTGGGCGGCAATGTAGTCTGTATGGAGAATTGTACCGGCTACAAGACGTTAAGTCTGCAAACCAGTACTGAGTTTGCAGATCCGATCGAGGCGCTGGCACAAAAATATTTGCAGATCCCTTGTTCATGCATGAGCCCCAATCATCACCGCCTGGAATTGCTTGGACAAATGATCGATGAGTTCAAAGTGGATGCAGTAATCGATCTTACCTGGCAGGCATGTCATACCTATAACATTGAAAGTTACGAAGTTGGTCGTTTGGTAAAGGAAAAAGAACTGCCTTATTTACACTTGGAAAGTGATTATTCCTCCAGTGATCTGGAAGCGCTGAAGGTAAGGATCGAAGCTTTAATGGAGATGGTAAAAGAGTGATCGGGATAGGGATTGACATAGGTTCGGTAGCGGCCAAGGGTATCCTTCTAAACGGTGAGAAGGAATATCGGGTCCTGCTGCCCACTGGCTGGAGTCCACGTCAGGCCGGGGAAACGATTCTTAAAGAGCTGTTGGAAATATCATCCCTGGGCCGCAGGGAAGTGAATCAGGTAGTAGTTACCGGTTACGGACGGGTTGCCCTGCAATCAGCTGATCAGACTGTGACGGAGATTAAATGCCATGCACGCGGGGTAGCGGCACGTTGCCCGCAGGTCCGTACGATTATTGACATTGGCGGGCAGGACAGCAAGGTCATCCATGTAAATGCCAGCGGCAAGGTTATGGATTTTGCCATGAACGATAAATGTGCAGCCGGAACAGGGCGTTTCCTGCAGGTAATGGCCACGGCGATGGGAATGGATGTCAGTGAACTGGGTGAGAATGAAAACGCGGCTCAAACCGTAACCATAAACAGCATGTGCACGGTTTTTGCGGAATCGGAAATTATCGGCCTGCTGGCGCAAGATCTGCCACCTGGGGGGATAATAGCTGGTCTGCATCAGTCTGTAGGAAAAAGAGTGGGGGCTATGGCTCGTCGTCTTGGCGTGAAGGAGCAGGTTGCATTTACCGGAGGAGTGGCCATCAATCCGGGGGTTAAAAGAGCTTTGCAGGAAGAAATAGGTTGTTCTCTGTTGGTGCCCTCAGATTGCCAGTTTACAGGTGCTTTGGGTGCTGCCCTGATTGCCTGCAACAAATAATTGTATAAGGCATAAAATATAGAAGAATTATCCAGCTAAAGGATTCGGAGTCGAGTAATGGAGGGATATCTGATGTCTGGTATATATATGGATAACGCAGCTACTACTTATCCCAAGCCGGAAAGCGTATATCTGGCGATGGATAAGTTTAATCGATATATGGGCGGAAATCCTGGCCGGGGCAGCAATCAGCAGTCGCTTCGAGCCAGTTCAGTGTTGCTGGAGACCAGACAATCTTTGGCGAACCTTTTCAATATCGAGGAATGTCTTGACATCGCTTTTACAGCCAACGTGACCGAATCCCTCAATATTGGCTTAAAAGGCGTGCTGCGTCCCGGTGATCATATCATTACAACCAGCATGGAACATAATGCGGTTGCCCGTCCGCTTTTCGTCCTCGGTAAGCAGGGCATAGAATGGACGCAGGTGACTTGTGCTGCTGACGGGTCTCTTGATCCCGATGATCTGCGCCGGGCAATTAAACAAAACACACGCATGATATGTACTTTACATGCCTCCAATCTTACCGGTACCATTATGCCGATCAAGGAGATAGGTAATATAGCCAGATCGGCAGGGATCATCTATATGGTTGACAGTGCCCAAAGCGCAGGAGTACTGCCCATCGATGTAAAGGAAGACCATATCGATATTCTTGCTTTTAC
>CAZRMB010000116.1:0-1894 GCA_964600925.1 uncultured Syntrophomonas sp. | reverse complement strand
GGCAAGGAGTTCGTGACCAAATTTGGGGATAACGCCATTTTTGTCAAAGATAACGTAACCTCTACTGCTGATAATCAAGCGGCGGTGAGTGCTGCCGTTGAAAAGTTTGGCAAGATTGACATTTTGCTAAATGCTGCCGGAGTAGCCAGTGCTTTTAAAACGATCGGTAAAGACAGCCCGGCCGAACTGGAATGGTTCAAGATGGTCGTTGATGTTAATCTGACCGGTGCTTTTGATGTGATAAGATTGGCTGCCTGGGAGATGAGCAAAAATACTCCCGACCAAAAAGGGGAAAAAGGAGTAATCATCAATGTTGCGTCTGTTGCAGCATTTGACGGTCAGATGGGACAGGCGGCTTATTCAGCTTCCAAAGCCGCTGTCGTAGGAATGACATTGCCGATCGCCCGTGATCTTTCTCGTGATGGAATCCGGGTCAATACCATCGCGCCCGGTATTTTTGATACTCCGATGTTGGCTGCGCTGCCGCAGTCAGCCCGAGACTCGCTGGGAGCGCAGGTTCCCTTCCCCAAACGTTTGGGAGAACCTGAGGAATTTGCCTTGCTGGTGTGCCACATGATCGAAAATGGATATCTCAATGGCGAAACAGTTCGCCTCGACGGTTGTATTCGTATGGGCATTAAATAATATAGTTCTATAAAAGTATCATTAAATAATTTACCGGTCAGAGCTGATAATGTCTGACCGGTTATTTTTTTAAAGACTTGTTCTGTAATCAGTGCTACGCATTACATATTTATAGTGTTAAAATACCTTATATACATAAAAGCATTTGTTCATCGGTTATAAGGGGGCAGTAAAAATTAATAGAATAAATCGCAACGACTTCTGCTGGTGCGGCAGTCATAAAAAATATAAGAAATGTCATTTGGAAATGGATGAAAAGCTTGCCCAACTGGAACAGGAAGGGATCGAAGTTCCAGGCAGAGAACTGATCAAGACGGAAAGCCAAATCGATGGGATCAGAAAGGCATGCCAGTTAAGCAGACGTATTCTGGACAATTTGGAGGGGAAAATTGTACCGGGCTTGCGCACCGATACCATTGATGAATGGGTGCATGATTACACCATAAGTCATGGAGCTTATCCGGCTTCGCTGAATTATCGGGGTTATCCCCGCAGCGTTTGTACATCGATCAATGAAGTCGTCTGCCACGGGATTCCAGAGGCGCGCGAACTTCAAGACGGAGATATAGTGAATATTGATGTTACCAGTATTTTAGATGGTTACTACGGAGACACCAGCCGCATGTATCTGGTAGGTGATCCTTCGCCTCTGGCACGCAAATTGGTTGAAGTTGCCCGTGAATGTCTTTGCCTGGGGATTGAACAGGTCAAACCTTTTAATCGAATCGGGGACATTGCCTATGCGATCGAGCAGCATGCCAATTCCCATGGTTTTTCTGTTGTCAGAGATTACGGTGGTCACGGAGTAGGGCTGGAATTTCATGAGGAACCTTTTGTGCACCATTATGGTGATAGGGAATCCGGAATGGTTTTAATGCCCAATATGGTTTTCACCATCGAACCAATGATCAATGCTGGCGGTTACAAGTGCCGTACCCTGGCAGACGGGTGGACCACTTTGACGGCCGACGGCTCATTATCAGCGCAATGGGAACATACCGTCCGCGTTACCTCTGACGGAGTTGAAATATTAAGTTGATTCGTATATTAAGGGAGGATTATTAATGAAACCAAGATCAAAAGTATGTGCGCTTATCCTTGTGCTGGCCATTTCCCTGTCTTTTTGTTATGCTCCGGCAGCGATGGCAGTCGACAGTTCGGTTACCGGTGATTATCTGGAATCTTTAATGAAGATGGCCCAAGACAAATACAACTATGATATAACTGAACAGGAACTGACCCAGGGAGC
>CAZRMB010000115.1:0-7438 GCA_964600925.1 uncultured Syntrophomonas sp. | reverse complement strand
CAGGGGACTGGCCGCACCATCAAAGAAATTGCTGAAGTCGTTCCTGCTTCTTATAATGGACGGATTGAGCTGTTATTTCTGGCTGACGGAGAAAAAGAGTGGGGCATCTACGATTTTGCTCAGAATAGTGTAAAAATACACTCCGAGCCAGAACCGGGAGATGACGAACTATATGATCTGGCCATTCGTCAGACGATTTTAAACGGGGGATCTGTGTATATAATGGATCAGATCAATATACCTGAGGGCGGAAATATGGCCGCCTTATTAAGATATTAGGTTTGCGCTGATCAGTAGCATGTAAATAAAATCCAAAATCAACAGAGCGAGCAAAAAAGGCGAAGAGCAAGGGAGGATGGTGCTAACCATTACCCCTTGCTCTTTGCATATATCCGCAAACATTGGAAAATAATATGAGCGACCCTTAGTACAAGGAGGTTGGCTTGGTGAATGACAGTTTTTATGAGGCGATGATCAAAAGGGGCTATTCACGACGCGAATTTATGCGGATCTGTGCAATTCTCACTGCCACGATCGGACTGGAAGCTTCTTTTATTCCCAAAGTTGCACAGGCGCTTGAAAACAAACCAAGGTTGCCGGTAATTTATTTACATCTGCAGGAATGCACCTGCTGTGCGGAATCTTTTATCAGAACCGCCCATCCGTTACTGGCGGACATGTTGTTCAACATGATTTCCCTGGACTATATGGAAACCCTGCAGGCGGCGGCCGGTCATCAGGCGGAAGCAGCTAAAACAAAGACCATGCAGGATTACAAGGATCATTATTTGGTGGTGGTGGAAGGCAGTATACCATTGAAAGACGATGGTATTTATTGCACGATAGGGGGCAGGACAGCCAAAGATCTGCTCCTGGAGGCTGCCAAGGATTCGATCGGTGTCATTGCTTACGGCTCATGTGCTACCAACACCTGTGTTCAGGGAGCGCACCCCAACCCCACCGGCGCTGTTCCGGTAAAAGAAGTAGTCAAAGACAAGCCGGTTATCGATGTGCCCGGCTGTCCGCCAATCGCGGAGGTGATTGCCGGGACCATTGTTCATTATCTTACCTTCGACCGATTGCCGGAGCTGACCAGGCTGGGCCGGCCCAAAGCTTTTTATAACCACCGCATCCATGACAACTGCAACCGCCGGGCATTTTTTGATGCCGGCATGTTTGTTGAACAATTTGATGATGAAGGAGCCAAACATGGCTGGTGCCTTTACAAGGTCGGCTGCAAGGGACCCACAACTTACAATGCCTGCGCCATAACCCAGTGGAACAAGGGAGTGAGTTATCCGATCAAATCGGGCCATCCGTGTATCGGCTGCTCAGAACCGGGCTTTTATGATGATATGCCCATGTATGCCCACTTGGCTCATGTACCCGGTACGGCCATGCCTTTTGAACCGGACAAAATAGGTAAAGCAGTAACGGGTTTGACCGTTGCCGGAGTGGCAGCCCATGGATTGGCAACCGGGGTGCTGATACGTAAAAAACCGGAAGAAATTCAGCAGGAAGGGGGTCAGGATGAGTAATGGCACAAAGAATTGTGGTTGACCCTATAACCAGGATCGAGGGACATCTGCGCATTGAAGCGGAAGTTGACGGAGGCAAGATAGTTAAAGCCTTTAGCTCGGGGACTACTTTCCGCGGCCTGGAACGTATCATGCAGGGCCGTGATCCGCGTGATGCCTGGGCTTTTGTACAGCGTATCTGCGGTGTATGTACCCATATCCATGCCATAGCTGCTGTGCAGGCGGTGGAGGATGCCCTACAAATCAATATACCAAAAAATGCAGTCTTGATTCGCCAGATCATGACTGCCACCCAGTTTGTGCAGGACCATGTGGTTCATTTCTACCATTTGCATGCGCTGGATTGGGTCGATGTGGTCTCTGCTTTGAAAGCTGATCCTAAAGCAGCATCGGATCTGGCTCAATCGCTTTCCAACTATTCTCGATCTTCGCCGGGACATTTTTCAGACGTGCAGAAGACTCTAAAAGGATTTGTGGACAGCGGGCAGCTTGGTATATTTGCCAATGCCTACTGGGGGCACCCGGCGTACAAATTACCGCCGGAAGTGAATTTGATTGCTGTGGCCCATTACCTTGATGCCCTGGAATGGCAGAAGGATATTGTGCGGATTCATACCATCTTTGGCGGGAAAAATCCTCACCCCAATTACCTGGTAGGCGGAATGGCCTGCACCATAAATGTTGACAATGACAACACCATTAATATGGAAAGACTGAATCTGGTCGCCAAAGAAATCGATAAAGCGATGGCTTTTGTCAATCAGGTCTATTTGCCGGATCTTTTTGCCATCGCTTCATTTTACAAAGATTGGACATATGGCGGCGGGGTTGAAAATTATTTGGTATACGGGACGCTGGCCAATCAAAATAAAAACAACAATAAAGATGGTATCTTTCCGGGTGGGGTAATATTGAACCGCAACTTGAACGAGGTTTTTGATATCGATCCCCGCGATCCTGAACAGGTAAATGAGTTTGTGGATCATGCCTGGTATGAATACAGCGGTAAACCGGGAGGAAGGCATCCCTGGAACGGTGAGACCAAAGTCAAATACAGCGGGCCCAAACCGCCTTATGAGCAATTGGATACCAGCGGTAAATACAGCTGGATCAAAACACCTTTATGGAAGGGCAAGCCTATGGAGGTAGGCCCATTAGCGAGGATGCTGGTAGGCTATGCCCGCGGCAATGAAACGATAAAATCCAGCGTTGATGAAGCACTGCAGCGTCTGGGCCTGGGCCAGGAAGCACTGTTTTCAGCATTGGGGCGTACGCTGGCCCGAGGACTGGAAACCAAAATCATGGTGGACGACCTCAGGAAAAGTTATGATCAGTTGCTGGCCAATATAAAGGCCGGGGACAGCAAGGTGTTTGACGGCAGCAAGTGGGAACCATCCTCCTGGCCGGAATCAGCCAAAGGGGTGGGCTTTACCGAAGCACCGCGGGGGGCACTGGGACACTGGGTAAAAATAGATCATGGCAAAGTCAGTCTTTACCAGGCAGTCGTGCCGACGACCTGGAACGCAGCGCCGGAAAGCCAAACCGGAGGTAAAGGTCCTTATGAAGCCGCTCTGATTGGAACTCCCATGGCAGATCCGGAGCAGCCGCTGGAAATCCTGCACATCATTCATTCATTTGATCCCTGTATCGCCTGTGCGGCCCATATAATCGACTTGAAGAGCAGACAGGATGTGGGCGAATGCATCTTTTATTAAAAGGGGGCTGACAACATGTGGAAGAAAGCAATTTATGTCTGGGAGGCGCCGATCAGGTTATATCATTGGGTCAATGTGGTGCTGATTATTGCTCTTCTGCTTACCGGTTTATATATCGGCAAACCGTTTGCGGCCCAGACCGGGGAACCCTATGCCAATTTTATCATGGGAAAAATGCGCCTTTGGCATGCACTGGCTGCCTGGTTCTTTATCGCCAATTTTATTTTTCGCCTGTATTGGGCTTTCGTCGGCAATGAATATGCCAAATTCAAACCCTGGCGCAAAGGCTTTGTTGCCGACGGGCTGGACAGTCTGAAGTATTATTTGTTTCTTAAAAAAGAGCACTCGGTGCATACCGGGCACAATGTGATCGCCCAACTAACCTATTTCTTTGTGCTGTGGGTTGGTTCACTGTTTATGATTTTGACCGGTCTGGCCATGCAGGGCGAAATAGCACCGGGCGGATTTCAGGAAAGGTTTTTCGGCTGGCTCATACCATTGTTCGGGGCATCTTCACCGGTCAGGATGTATCATCATTTGATCGCCTGGTTGTTTATTATATTTATCGTAGCGCATCTCTATCTGGTCATTCGGCAGGAAATACTGGATGATGACGGCACGGTATCTTCCATTTTCAGCGGATATAAATTTGTAATTAATGAAAACGAGGTAGGTCATGACAAAGAATAAGATCGTAGTGTTAGGCTTGGGCAACCCGTTATTTCAGGATGAAGGGCTCGGCATTCATATGATTAGTCAGCTCATGCAGCAAGCCATAAATGAGCGGGTGGAGTTGGTGGATGGAGGTACCGACGCCTTGGCATTGCTGAATGTAGTGGAAGAAACTGACCATCTTCTGGTCATAGATGCAGTCGACGGAGACCATCCGCCCGGTACGGTCCGTAAACTCTCCGGCAGGGATATACCGCTGCTGGTTACCGGGCGCATGTCAGTTCACCAGATAGGTTTTCAGGAAACATTGGCTTTGGCTGCGCTACGGGATAGATTCCCGCAGCATTTGGTTTTGTTTGGCGTACAGCCGCAGTGTTTGGATTGGGGGACTGAATTGAGCCCCCCCGTCATGAATGCGCTGCCGGAGTTGACCGCCCAAGTGAACGCGCAGCTTGATGATTGGCTGGCCTGATGTTTAATGAGAGATCAGGAAATCATCAGGTCCACTGATTTGATCCGATATTTGAATCTGCCGCCGGGGGCATTGACCTCCACGGTATCTCCCGGTTTTTTCAAGAACAAAGCTTTCCCTATGGGTGAATTGTAAGAGGTTGGGGAAAGCTTTATCTTTTTATCGACCGGTTGATTGGCGGTCGGAAATGTGACCAGAATTTTATTGATGCGTTTATTCTCTAAATTTTCCAACTCGACTACACTCCCCAAAGTTACGCAAGGAAGGCTGGGATCGTCAGAATCAGCAATATGAGCTTCCTTTAATAAGTGCTGCAGATATTGAATATATTGCATGAATATATCCTGATAGGTTTTGCGCTCGGCAGCTGGTACCATTTCATTGTCGTTGAGGACTTTGTTCTGAACGGCTGTAAATTCTTCCATATGCTTCGATAATCGGTCAAATACAAATTTTGATATGGTTATCTTTTTTTTCATTTGGATACTCTCCTTCTCCATTAAATGGTAATTTTATTGATAAATATACTGAGGCACCTCGCGAAAACGAAGTGCCTCAGTGTTTATATGATTTAATATATGATACCACAAAATAAAAATATTATCAATAATGGATGCAGATCCCAAAAAATTGCAGGTGGTTTTTACTAATAGGAAAAGGAATAAAATTACGGTTGCCGAATATATGGTAAAATTACATCATTATAGCTGCAAACAGAGGAGTTGATCGTTATGACTCAATTTGTATTGCGATTTTATTATTTTCTCGAGGATGATATCGATTCTTTAAAAAAGCTGACGGAAATTTTCAGCCGCAACGGATTGAACCTCGGCACCAGGAACATCCCTTTGGCGGCCAAGCAACCCGAAGGTGTTTATTACGATCTTGATTATCCTCAGGGCAAGATTAAGATTCTGGCCGTCAAGACATCTATGGATACTGATTATTGGCAAGCAGCTTTGGAAAATTTAAGATCCTGGGAAAATGAAGATCCCTTGGCCGTTTGTGATATTATGGGAAGCTTAACGATTCTTGTCGGAACTGATTCATGGGAAGAGATGACAGAAAAGGCCTGTGAAAAAATTCCCGGTGGAGCTGGGGAGATTTTAGAACTGAAAAACGGCGAAATGTCATATCTGAAGCATGATCGCAGCAAGGGTGAGGCCATTTATCTCTGCCGGCTGGATCAAATCGAGTCGGTGGATTTATCGTTCCTGTTCCGCCGTATGCCTTCTTTTTATGCCGGAGTATTGCGTTTACAGGCAATGGATTTCGTATTAAACGACCGCCTGCTTTCCATTCGCCGCGAAAAAGATGAAATGCAGCAGGATCTGATCAACATCCTTCATGCCAAGTTGGTCATGAACCAGGCTACCCTAATAGAAGCAGAGGAATTGGAGGATGAGATCCGCAGACTGGCGACAGCCTATGGGAAACTGGTCGGGGACCAGAATATGGTGGTCGACGGGTTGAAGCAACTTGAAACAACCCTGCTGGTTATGGAACGCCAGATAAATGCCGACACTACTTTACTTGTACCGGCAGCTGTTTTTACCCAATTAACGGAACCATATCAGCAGCGGCGCAAGGATCTGCGCAACATGCGTGATGAATTAAATGAAGTTCAGGAAGATTATCGGGCTGCCATGGATGTGGTGCAGAGCAAGATTGAGGTCATGAACAGCCGCACCAATATTGCTACCCAGGAGCAAATCAAGGGCTTACTTGAAGTAAACACCGAGATGCAGAAACAGGGGCTGGTCTATCAGTATGCCGCTGGTCTGATCGAGTTTATCGTGCTGGCCTATTACAGCCATACGCTTTGGTCTCATCTACAGCATACCGCCTATACGGTCATACCCAGTTGGATCCAGTTTGTCGCAGTCATCGTCTTTTCCGGCAATATTGTATGGGCGACGCATTTAATTGCTGAATACAAACAGGGTGAACATCATGTCCGCAAGAAATTGATCGTAGCGATTATTTTGTTCTTGCTGCTGTTTGCTTTAATTGTTGCCGGCAGCATATTGGCTGGAAGCCATGTAACTGAGCATTAATTTAAAAGGACCTGAACCGATCATATCGGTCAGGTCCTTTGTATTAGCCGAGCAATTTTATTGCTTTCAGTCGTTCACTGAGCCGTTTCAGGTGGCCGGCTTCTTCTTTGGCAATTTGTTCAAGCATCAGACGGGTCTCCGGGTCTTCAGCTTCACCAGCCAGTTTGGTATAGTTCTGCATGGCTTTGGCTTCTTCTTTCACAGCCAGTTCCAAAGCTTCTCTAAGATCCATGACTAGCTTTCACCTCCATGTTAAACATCATCCTTATTATATTATTGTGCGGACAAAAAACATAGAGAAAAACAATAATTGCCATCAACTACAGAATTATCATATAAGGATCATTTTGATTCTGTGAGTAAATCCGTTCTGAAGTTATCCCCAAACAGTTTCAGAGGAATTATAAATTCTGGTATCCCGGCGGCGTATGGAGCAATTTCATATTGCTGGAAAACTACGACCAAAGCATCATCCTGCAAGTAATAATCCTGATCTTCACTGATTCCCTGAAACCCCATATCGTCCTCAAAATACATATCTTTGTTGCCGTCGATCTGCCGGCTGATTTCCTTGTTGATCACACTGCGGTAATCAAAATTACTGGCAAACAGGTCTTTTA
The DNA here is from genome assembly GCA_964600925.1 of uncultured Syntrophomonas sp. GTDB lineage: Bacteria > Bacillota > Syntrophomonadia > Syntrophomonadales > Syntrophomonadaceae > Syntrophomonas_B. Next base: position 364 of record CAZRMB010000115.1, on the reverse strand, counting down.
AGGGCAGATTCTGACCGGTGCCCAGATCGATATTATATGGCCGGCGTTCGGTAATGCCATGAGCGCCTCCGGTGTACTGGTAATAATCGACCGTCAGGCTGAGGATGCGGCTGTTTAAATATCCCAGCTGATAGCGGGAATACAATGAAAAATTACGGATCGGAAAATCAGAAGCCTGGGCTTCCTTTACGTATTCTTCAACTTCTGTTTGCAAAGATTTTTCCAGACCAAAGGCATCCTGCTCAAAGCGATCGTTCAGTTTATTCTGTATGGTTTCGTCACTCATTTCCTGCAGGCAAGGGATTTGGAGATTAGTTTCCATATATTCAGCGAGGTTGTTATAAGCTTTGGTTTGGACCGACAT
>CAZRMB010000114.1:0-7469 GCA_964600925.1 uncultured Syntrophomonas sp. | reverse complement strand
TGGTCTTTCAGAAAATAATCGCGCACCCACGGCTCGGAGTCGCTGCTGCGACGCAGGCGGCCATAAGCGAAGTGTATAAGGGTGGTGTCGCCGCTTTTCTCAATGCCGTCCATATAGTGTCGCGTCTGGCTGCCTAACTGTTTTTTCAGCCTCCGGCCCGCGGCATCGTAGGTGTAATTCAGAGTGTTTGAACCTTGCGCTACGCTTTTAATCAATCCCAGATGGTTATAGGCGACAGTGTGATCCATGTTATTGTCGCGGTTCATGCGACCTGCTGAATCATAATTATAATAAACAATGCTGTTACTGTTGTTCAGGTTGTTCCTGAACCCCATCCCGGGAACGTCGGTCGCGAAATCACGTACGCGGATAAGCCGGTTACCTTCATAGGCGAACACAATATCATCCCAGCAATCAAAGTTATGAACCCTGGTCATCCAGTCGATATTCCCCATAAGATCATCGGTGTATCCCATATAAATCGCGTAGGCATCTTTCCTGGAGGTGGTGTTACTTGAAGAATATGAACCGTCGTACTCTCCCTTTCGCTTGTAGCTGGTCCGGGTGATGCGGCTCAGGTCGTCATAGTTAAACCAGTGCGCGTGCCAGTCAGTGTTAACCGTCGGCGTTTTCCACTCCATGGCGCTGATGTTGCCCGCCCACTGAGGGGCATTGCCAAGCCCGGAAAGCACGTTCTGGTAGTGAAGCTTTTCCGAGAAAAGCTGCCCGTTGATAGCGGTCAGCCATCCGCGTATATTGTAATCGTAACCGATCGTTTCTATCCCGCCGTGCAGCGATGTTTGTATTAATTGCCCCAGTGTGTTATACTGATTTTCGGCCACGGTAACAGTAGCGCCGCCGTCAACCGAGTGGTCCTCGGTGAGCAACCGCCCTGCATGATCATAAGAGTTAGCGATGGAAATGCCAATAGTGCCGGCTCCGGTATGATCGCGGACGGAGGTAAGGAGCCTCCCGGTAAAGTCGTATGTACTGGTATTACGATCTTGTCCGTTCATGACGTTATCAGCAATACTTTGTATAAGCCGCCCCTTGTTATCATAATACATGGTGGCGTACAGCCATTTTACAGGGTTGGAATCCAGCACAAGCGTTTTGCTGCCTGTCAACATGCCCTGCACGCGGTCGTCTTTATCCGTACCAATGTAATTTATTTTCCCGGGGAAATTGTAATTATCGTAATAATTGACCGAATAAATTGTGATACCGGTGGTGGGGAAAGCGGTATTACTCCATTCGTTGTTCAACGGACGGGTCTCCCATTGCGAGCTTGCTAAGTTAGCAAGGTTTTGTACGGCTGTCCGGGTGGTATCGACGGTGTTGTAATACAGTCCGGTAACGGCTACCCGCCCGTGTGCATCGTATTTGGTAAAGATCCATTCTTTGTTCTTGCGCTGCCCGGCATCCCTTACAAGAACCGGCTGGTCGAGCTTATTGTAAACAATGTGCGTCCATCCTGCACCGGGGATATATTTTTCGATTACCCGTCCGCGCTCGTCATAGATATAAGCGTAGATATAATTGATGAAATCAGCATGTGTAAATGGGATTGTTCTGGCAGTTTTTGGCACTGCCGGCGGCAGAACATACCTCAACCTGCCGTGATCATCATATACATAGTCGGTGATGGCGTTCTCCGCAGTGCCTGCCAGCTGCTGCTGCCTTATGGTGCGTCCCTGCAGATCAACATATTGTGTGACTTTCCTCCCGTCCTCGTCCGTGGTTTCGGTTACAAAAAGCGTATTGGCGGGGTAGTTTGCAGTAGAGGATACCTGCGATCCGGCGGCTACCCACAGGCGAACCTCGTTGGCAGCGTTGGTTTTGTAACTGATTATCTGGCGCTTGCTATTGATTTTCCATGCCTGACCAGGCCCATACTGTTCAATGACCCTGTTAAGCGGAGAAGGCTCGAAGATGGTCTCCGAGAAAGGGCGGGCGTCTGTGGGAATACCTGCATGTGTCGCGCCATACCAGTCGCTCTGGCTTTCAATGCCATCGTCCGTGAATTTTCCCTGGCTGGCAGCGCTTTCAAAGGGCATATATTTAAATACTTCGCGACCGAAATTGTCGTAGGCTATCGGGGTGATAATATCCTTGCCATCGGGAGACGATCCGACGGAAACGGTTTGCATTGGGCGGCCCAGTCCGTCAAAATATTCTATCGTTTCGTTGTATTGCGCAGGGCTGCGTACCCCTGAGGGAATGGATGTCGTCTCGATCTGCGGGACGATGGTATGGATGTAATTACGATTGGAGCTCGGGGAAATGGTTCCCGGAGGGTCGTCATCACCTTCTGTCTGATAGGGTTGTGACGAGACTTCCCAGCCATACATGCCCAAATCGTTCCGGCTTGTTCCACGGCTGGGCGGAAAATTGATGTCGTTCCACGCAGATGCCGGGTCACCGGCATCAATACATAGCGATCCTGTTGCCAATTGATATTTTTCTTCTGCAGGAGCAACAAATCCGGGAGCTACGTCAATGATACCGGATCCCAGGTTATATGTGCCCTGACCAGTCACAACGTATAGCAAGCTTGTTCCACTGCGCAGGTTACAGTAGTTTATAGTTGTGGTATTCACGCTGCCGTTATCACTAGTCATGAATCCCTCGTATGTTGATGACGGGTTACGGATGATACTGTTTTTGACGGTTAAATGGCTTCCTCTTGTAACGGCCACGGTACTTAGAGCTCCGGCGTTATCTACAATGGTAACATTATACATGGCAGCCCCGTTAACCAGGTTGTGGAACCTGACAGTGTAATGTGCAGATAATGTGGTGTTACCGTAAATAAGGGTATTCTGAACAACCGGGGCCGAACCGTGGAGCGCTCCCAGAGCAGCAGCGTTGCTGGCCTGATTGCCTGTTATTATCAGATCAGAAAGAACCGGGTTTGCATTGTTATAAAGGTGTATTCCTCCGCCGCTCTGCAAGTATACCAGGTGACCGCTTCCGCCAGTGATAGTGAACCCGCACAGCAGAGTGGCCGAGCTTTCTTGTTGGACCATCCGCACTGTGGCATTTTGACTGTTACCATCAATGATTACAGACCGCGGACTGTTCGGATTACCAACCAGCTTAATGCTTTTCCCTCCAAAAATGATACACTCTATATAATGGCCGTCAGCTACTTTTATGGCCTGACCTGCGCTTGACCTGTTAATTGCCGCCTGTATTGTCCGTAAAGGCGCTGACTGGGTTCCGGCATTGTTGTCGTTACCAGTGGTGGAAACATACCAATCGTAAACAGCAGGCAGAATCCCCGCGGCTGCCATAATCTGCATATCGCCTCCGGCTGTCCCGACGGATTGAAGTGACATTAATTTCGACTGAAAAGCTTGTACAATAGCTGTGGAATCAACTGTCTCAGTCTTACTTTTTTGGTTTTCCTGGCCATAGGCTGCATGAAAGGTAAGAATAATCATTGCCATAGGCATTATTACTGCCTGTCTGCTATTCTTAATATACTTGTTCATGTCGGGCTTTTTTTGTTAATCATTGTTATAAGGTTGTCTCTTAACAATAGCTACAATTGCGGGGCATAGTGATACCGATGCTCCTTCAGAATCTTGCCATATTCATCCTTAACCCTGCTTAAGCGTCCAAACTCATCGTATTCATAATAAATAGTTCGCCCCGACGGATCCGTTTCTGAAGCGATACCTATCAAAGGCTTGTATGTAAATGTTGTCAATAGCGCATTGGGTAAGCCTGTGGCAAGGGTTCTGATTGTTTGCATATCGGAAGCCGTAGGCTCAGATTTTGCTGCAATGCCTGATAATGCGGTTTCGTTAATAAGAGCCGTCACCTGGCTGTAAGATGCATTTTGAATACGGGCAATCAGATATTTATAATTATACCCCCAGATATAGGTTGTGCGTACTCCGCCGATATCTGTTGTCTGGCGTATGTTTCCCCTGGTATCATAATAATCAAATGAATTGACGGTAATCAGATTATTCGGGCCGGTAAACGATATTTGCGTTGAAGATGGGACATAGAAGTTATTAATAAGCTGGTAGTTGGTTTTTGTCCTTTCTATTTCAACTCCGCTCTTGACGGATGTGATCTCCTCAATTACCGGGGAAACAATATTCTTTCCGGTCATCTGGGAATAAACCGTTTCAGAATAATTGTAGGGATATTTGATTTCCTTTTTTGTGTTGATCCCGTTGTTATTACTAATCAATGTCGAAACCTGATTACGATTATCGTATGTCCATCTATGATCGTTTTGGATTGTGCCGTTTGTATTATTGAAATATTCGGTCTTTTTGTCGACATTGTACGGGTAAATGTAGATTTTATATGCAGAGCCTTCCACCGCGTTGATTTCATACGTATTAAACAGGGCCAATCGCCGGAGATAAACAGATCGTAAATATTCCGGATCATTATTCAAAATGGAATATTCAAATGTTTCCCTTTTCAGCGGGGTAACCCCTCCCTCTTTATAAACCAACGTTTCCAGTATTTTCCCTCTTTCTACTACTTTACTTGATAAAGGAGAATAAGGGGATTTTTGCAGGTCTATGCTTACACTATTTTCATCTAATGTATTATCATGATTCGTAAAAGTGTATTCGGTGCGCCCATTTCCACTCTGGTATTCAGTAACTTTTGAATAGCTGACACTCCCGCCTTCGGAATTACTTGACACCGGTAAGAGCGAGCTTGTAAAAAATCTTGTTGCAGTGTAAGTATTGCCGTTGAATAGTTTTCCCTGATAATTGCTCCAATAATATTGTATTTCTCCATTTAGAATACCGGGCAAATAAGTGTATTGGGTTGAATAAGAATTTGTCCCGTCATTTTCGATGATTTCTTTTACGCGTAACCCGCCGCCGTTTTTTTCAGCAGATGATTGTATAGACAATGCTCCTGTCCCTACATTTCTTTTCACAACCCGGTTATACCTATTGGGTTCATACAGAAATTTCTTATAGCCGCCCGTAGGGTATCGGATTTCTTCCAGTATTCCTGCTTGCTGATACGCAGGGTCCGGTTCCCTAAAGGCGAAATACGCGGACATACTTGAGGACGATGCGGGATCAACCACAGCTACCTTATTGTTATAATACCCCCAGTGATCGTATTTTGTATCCAAAAAGCCTGGGATTTGTATGGTTGTATTATATACAAATGACAGGAATGGAATGGTTTTGGTTCCGCTTTCTTCATTAATGGAAGAGAGCTGTAACCTTGTGCTTAAGCTTTCATTGTACTGAAATTTAAAGCTTTTGTATGATGGTATAATAATCTCATCAAGTTTACTTGTTCTCAAATAATTGTAATCTATAATCTTCTCCCCTAATGGAGTATATCCAGATATAATCGGAAGTTGCCCTTCAAATACCGGAATATAGATGTATCTGTCCCAGCCTTGAGCGACATCATAAAGGAAGTTGTGTATTTCATTATAATTATACCTTAGCGTTGCCGAATTTGAACGGTTAAACTCAATTACTTCATTAGGGGTGCTGATCTCTGACAAAAATACCGGCCTGATAAATTTGCCGTTTATCCGATCCCCGGCTGAAAAACTACTTGCTGACACCCTGCCCCCGAATATCCATCCAACTCCAGATGTCGCATGACCGGACATCTTGTTTACACTGTAATACTTTGAGAAATTAACCCATGTGTCGCCTATTTCGTAATTGAATTCAACCGTATCATTTTTGGGTGAAACGATCTTTGCCAAATACCAGGCCGAAAATTCTTCAATGAAAAACTGCTCAAAAAAATCTGCGGTAATTTCAATTTCTCTGAAATAATCCGTGTAGATATTCAAAGTGCCGTCTTCATCCTTATGATACACGCCAAAATAATACTTGGTTCCATCCGGAGCCGTAATGCAAAAACCCATAATTCGGGAAACCCTCCATTGAACAAATCCATCAATGTAGCCTCCCATGCCATTGGGCAACATGTTACTTTTATAATAAGTAAATGATAAAGGCGATGGATTGTTTATATTAAAAGCCACTCTGCCATCATATATAGGGATGTTTATATAAACCAACATATCAACAATGTATCGCTTATCCGTACAAATAACCTGGCCATTCTCATTGATATAGAATTTTCCGCTATGGCCGCAAAAGTTGAACATAAATTCATCGGGCTCAAGCTCAAACATCTGATTCTTTGCCCAGCTCTCTATTTGTGATGGAGTATTCCAATTAGCATTTCTTATGGCTGGTGTATTAAATGCGTAACCCACAGGATATTGGTTTAGCAGATGGTTTTGCCCGCTTGCTCTTAAAAAAATCTCTTCCTCTACGTATGTTTCATCAGGGGCTCCTTTTACAATGCGACTAACCATTCCGCCAGCCCTTAGCGACCAATTCTGCCCTACCCACGTGGGCTGAGCGTCAACTTTAACTCCGGAGGCGTCATAAGCCAGGGAAATTGGAACCTCTATCTCGCCATGTTTTAACGTATAGATTGGCACATTGATGTTCACCGTCCCGGAACTAAGTGATACCGGAGTTTGTACTTCTTTCATCAGCGATGAGATTTCGGGACTTTGTAAAACCGGAGGCTGATAGTTCTGTTGTGCAACCATCTTACAATGCAGGGATACCACTAAGGTTAACGCCGCAAAAAGTATCTTCTTCATGTTTCTGATTTTTTTAGATCATCAGTCTGTTATTTTGAACCGGGCACCCACTTGTTCAACACGTGATTGTACTTTTTCATCTTTACATCGGCAGTGTCCCGGGGACCCGAAGAAAAGTCGTTAACAGTGTCTTCTCCGGTAGCATCTGGCAATTTAATCTTCATTGTTTTATCAATTGTCAGATAGTTGATCAGTGCGGTATCAGCTCTTTCACTGTTGCTGCTGTCTCCCATTTTGTAGATATATACGGGCTTTGATGTGTCAACGGGCTGGAAGAAGCTCTGATTAACAGAGCTTTGCTTGTCAAAGTTCGTTTGAACTGTTGCCTGGCTTTTCATATCCTTAACAATAATATTTTGGCCAACCAGCCTTGAATTGTTAAAGACCATGAAAACGAGTGCGATTAGCAGAAATGGAAGCTTGTTCATGACATTGATTATTTTAATAGTTGATGATTCGTTTGTCTGCTGGATTCTCAAATTGATTCGCTCTTGCTTAATGATTTAGACCTGGTTTGATTCATTTTTTCATACGCATATATTATGTGTAGGGCACTAGCGGGCACTTAAAACCCCCTGATTATTAATTGATTATTTCTTAAGCTTTGTGAAACTATTGTAATAGCATTTCGTAAGCATCTCTTTTACAGGAGTTTTATCCAGTGATGATACTCTGTCTTAAAATCATTGCGATAGCAGCTTCCGCAAGCCTCTGTAATCAGCAAATAGGCAGACTCTAGTTGTGCAACTTTTTTTCTGTAAAATTATTAAGCCACGGTTATTGTTTTCTGTGTCATAGTGTTTGGTTCACCAGCAGGAGCGCG
>CAZRMB010000113.1:0-7483 GCA_964600925.1 uncultured Syntrophomonas sp. | reverse complement strand
TCATGCTCATCCTGGGTGGTGCTGCCCACCAATACGATCTTGTTCTTGAAATAATCAGGACTTATCTTTCCCTCCAGAATATCTGCGTAGCTTATGGTCTTAAAGGTTCCCCGCGGTCCCCAGAAGGCGGGCATGGCCTGATATTTCCTGTCAAGCGGAACGTTATACTTTCCCGCCTGAAGATAACCGTCACGTATGACCAAGTCCTGGTAGCTCAGATCCTGACTGGCCAAAATGATGGCAGTGGCAAAGGAAGGGAAGGGGACATCAAAACTGTTGGTATCGACCAGGGTAGAGTGACGCACTACCTGGTCTGTATCCGTAGGCATATTGGCAAAGCCCATCCCGGCAGCGCTGGCGGCAAATTCCTCCAGAGGCAGTTCGGGAACTTGAATGACGTCGCCATTTTCGTCTTTTTCAAAATAAAACTTGCTGATGAGGATTACTTTGCCATGTGCGGCAATGGCATCGGCAAAGGCCTGGTCCTGTTCCGGGTCTTTGGCGGCGCCGAAAGTCAAATCGAAGGCAACGATTTTGGCCTGGGCGAGTTTGTCCAACAGTTGGGCGTGTACCGTACGGGGCCAGGCTGGTGGTCCGATTCTTTCGATCGAACTTTCATCCATAGCCACCACTACCACTTGCTGACCGGGGTTGGTCATTCCCCGCAGGCGAAACCAGGCATCATACAGAGACATTTCCGGTCTCTCCAAAATGCCCAGCATAACAACGATCTGCAGCAAAAGCAGAATAAAAAGAGGAAGCCGCCATTGTCTCCAACCCTTATTTGTCAGGTTGGAGTTAATCTCATGGTCCATAGCGGCTGATGAATCATTCTTTCTTAACACTGCTTCACCCTCCCGGATATGAAATAAGGAAAAGGCGAACGTTTGCCTATTTGCTCAGATTGTCACGGTTGGAGTATTCCCGAATATAAATTCCGTCTCCATCAATATAGGCGATTTCCGGGTAAGGATTTTTGACGATTTTTCCGGAGGAACGCGATATACGGTCAGCAATGCGCAGTTGACGAGGGGTTAAAGTAAGAGCGAATATGGTACTATTGAGGTCACCGAAGCAGCCGGCATGGGCCAGTCCTTCCAGACGGCCGAGCACGACCACATCATTAGCCGCGGTAATCTCTGCACTCTCGTGTACGTCGCCCCAAACGATGACGGAACCGTCGCTGTGTACCTTTTGCCCGCTGCGCAGCGTTTTGAAGATCATCAGATCCCGGCTGGGGGGCGGAGCTATTCTTTCCGGTCGTGGCGCAGGTGCCGATTGAATCGTCATATTGTTGAGGATCATGCCATAATCAAGACACATTTTTTGTAAAGCAATGATTTCCTCAGGGCTGAGGTCTTTTAAACCGTCTCCTTGGAAGAGGACCGGTGAACCGCTGAAGAGCTGTTGGCTATTTTCAACGCGAGCTTTGACAAGCTCAGCCAATTCTTCATAACTACCCGATCCAAAAATAAATACCAGATTGTTGTTCTGACCCTTCACATCAAGTTTAGCCAAATCAAATCTACCTTCCTTTTAGTGGGATGCTGATGTCAAGAGCTGCATGGCGCCCTTCGGTAATAAGGTTGACTTCCGGATTTCCTTCTATATCAATATGCCTGGCGATGACCTGCAGGATCTCTTCTTTAATCGTCTCCATTACATCCGCATTTACCGTCAGCCGGTCATGGGTCAGCACGACCCTCAGGCGGTCATTGGCTTGTTTGCGACTGGAGTTTTGATCACCCAAGAACAGTCTTTTCAGTAATTCCATCATGATTATCAACCTCCCCTCTAGTTATCGCCAAACAGATTGCGTTTGACTTTGGTCCAAAAAGTATCCTCCGGGACTACCATGGTTTCCACATCCTCACCGGTCAAACGCTGCACAATGTTGCTGAAAGCATTGGCGGCCGGCGTATTGGTGAGGACGATCGGTTCGCCCCGGTTGGTGGAAATAACGACACTTTTATCTTCCGGAACCACACCCAGAGGCTCTATACAAAGATGTTCGATCAGATCGTCGATACTTAACATGTCACCCTTTTTGACCATGTCAGGACGCAAACGGTTGATCAACAATTTTATATCCGTGAAACCGGCCGATTCCAGCATGCCGATGATACGATCCGCATCGCGTACGGCGGATACTTCAGGATTGGTAACCACGATGGCTTTGTCAGCAGCGGCGATGGAATTTTTAAACCCCTGCTCAATACCGGCCGGACTGTCGATAAATATATAATCGAATTCCTCGCGTAGTTCATCACAGATTGCCTTTACCTGTTCGATGGAGATGTCTTCTTTATTTCTGGTCTGGGCAGCGGGCAGCATAAAAAGGTCAGGGAAACGTTTATCCTTAACCAACGCTTGTTTAAGGGTACAGTCACCTTCGGCTACCTGCACGATATCATAAATTACACGATTCTCCAGTCCCATAATCAAATCCAGCTTTTTTAAACCGATATCCAGATCCATGACCACAACTTTATAACCCAGTTTGGCCAGACCGGTGCTTAGATTGGCTACAGTGGTTGTTTTACCTACTCCGCCCTTGCCGGAAGTTACTACATATACTTGACATTCCTCCAAAATATTGCCCATTACGTGGTCCTCCTCATATAGTTCATCGTTCATTGCCCATCGGCTGTATAAGAAGTCTGAAAAAATTTACCCAGCACTTACTATCTTCATCATTTTATAGCAAATTTCCTGCTGAATAAACTTCTATTTCTGGCATTAGACAGAAGGGTTGTTGTTTTTTAAACGAATATTTAGGGGAGAAATGAAAAAAAGGCCATTTTGATCGTAAATCCATATGTTTAAGAAAAATTATTTTTTATTTTTTAGACCGATACTATAATTAAATTTGAGCTAAGAGCGTATAAACTGTATATAATTATGAAGAAAACAAAAATACCACGGATGATCATTAATCTTCCGAGGCTGGACCGCCGGATATTAGTCGAGCAGGATCTATTTGACAGAAAGGTCTTGATACAATGAAGTTCATAACCAAAATGGCTCTGGGACTGGGGGCAATCATATTGTTCCTGTTATTTTTCTACGTTGGTGTTTCCTTGACCAATACTACGCCCAAGATCGCCAAATTCATGACCGGTATCAACAACTGGGAATATGAAGTACAGGGGCAGACCGCAGTTTACTATAATGACGGCAAGAAAATGGGCAATTTGGGTTACCAGCGCGAATACAGCGAAGACTTTCCAAAATTCATGAAGGACGCTGTGGTTGCAGTTGAGGATAAGCGTTTTTATGAGCATCATGGCTTTGATTCCCGCAGTATCGGTCGTGCCATCTATGCAAATATTAAAGCGGGCAGCAAGGCTGAGGGTGGCAGCACCATAACCCAGCAGTTGGCCCGGACCCTTTTCCTAAGCCAGGAAAAAACTTACTGGCGCAAAGTCAAGGAAGTATTTATTGCCAGCGCCATTGAGGACAAGTATAGCAAAGATGCCATCCTCAATATGTATCTGAATGAAATATATATGGGACGCGGCTGCACCGGGATGGGGATCGCTGCCAGGGCCTATTTCGGCAAAGACGTATTTGACCTCAGCAAGGCGGAGATCACAGCTTTAGTCGGCATCATTCAATCTCCGGAATATTATTCGCCGGGCAACAACCTGGAAGGATTAAAAAAACGTCAGCAAGTGGTAGTGAACATTCTGGAGGAACAGGGACTGCTGACCTCTCAGGAAGGACAGAGCATTGTCAAGGAAGAGCTTCATTTTGAACCTTTCCATCAGAATCTGAGTGCTCATCCCTATTACATGACCTATCTGGCCAAACAGCTGGAAAAGCAGGTGGGAGCGCAGAAGCTCTATCAGGGCGGATTGAAAATATATACCACCATTGACAGCCGTATGCAGAAGGCAGCAGAATATGCAGTGGTCAAACAGGCTGCAACGTTTGTTGCCCGGGGAGTTACCGCCAAAGACGTAGCGCTGGCAGCGGTCGATCCACAAACCGGTGCGGTACGCGCTATGGTGGGCGGGGTTGAATGGGACAAAAACCAGATCAACATGGCAGTGGAACCCCGGCAACCGGGTTCGGCCATCAAACCGCTCTACTATGCTGCCGCCATAAATGAAGGAGTAATCGATGCCGATACCAAGTTAAACAACAAGCCGCGCAGTTTCAACGGCTATGCTCCCAACAATTATGCGGTCAGTCCGGAAGAGACTACCGTCCGGCAGGCAATTGTCAATTCATATAACGTAGCATCGGTAGAAGTCCTTGACATGCTGGGCGTAGACAAGGCCATAAAATATCTGGAGAAATACGGGGTCAGCTCCATCATCAAAGAAGACCACAACTTGGCGTTGGGCTTGGGCGGGATGAGCAGGGGGATATCACCTTTGGAAATGGCGACCGCCTATACCATGTTCCCGAATGGAGGGAAAATAAGCCCTTATTACAGCATAGAGCGCATCGTTGGCAGCAATGAAGAAGTCATTTTTGAAGGACGGAGCAGTGCCAAGAAAGTGATCGACAGCAGCACTGCTGCCACCATGGACAGTATATTGAAGGCAGTCGTTGCTTATGGCACCGGCACTCCTGCCCAGATCGCCATTCGCAGCGGCGGCAAGACCGGAACCACCACCCAAAGCCGCGATCTGTGGTTTATGGGTTATACATCACAGCTTTGTACGGCAGTCTGGGTAGGCAACAGCGACAATAAACCGGTGGGAGGCAGCAGGGTAAGCGGCGGCGGCACGTCAGCCCAGGTGTGGCGTGATTTCATGAACCGGCTGATCTCGCAAGGTGTTCTCAGCGTACCGGCCAATCAGCAACCGCTTGAACAGGCACCGGCAGAAGAGGTAACGCCCCCTGAAGAAACACCAACGGAGGGAACCACCCCAGGAGAAGTAACCAACGAGCCGACCACCCCGGGGGAAGAGGGGCAAAATCCAAGTGAGCTGAATCCCGATGAAACCGGTCAACCGGATCAGTTGGAGCTGCCTGACAGCGGTACTGCACCGGATACCGGGGACGGCATAGAAGTATTGGAGTTGCAATAATTTATTATACAAGAATCAGGGAGACAAACATTATGAGATATGAAGGCAATATATTCAGACCATTCAGCGAAGCCAACAGCTATCTGCTGCAGTGCACCATAGGCTGTTCCCACAACCGCTGCACATTCTGCGGGATGTACAAAGACAAAAAGTACCGGGTGCGCAGTCTGGAAGAAATCAAAACGGATATTAAGATGGCCAAAGCCCATTATGGCAATCTGGAAAAAGTGTTTCTCTGCGATGGAGATGCCATCGCGATTGAAACCGATATTCTGCTGGAGATACTGGCAGAACTTTATAAAACCTTTCCCAGCCTGCGCCATGTAGGCTCATATGTAGGGCCGCAAAGCACCCTCAGCAAAAGCATCACAGAACTTTCCGCTTTGCGGGCAGCCGGCTTGACCAAGGCCTATCTGGGGGTTGAAACCGGCGACGATCAACTGTTGAAGGAAATCAAAAAAGGAGTTACTTATGACGAAATGCTGCAGGCCGGGCAAAATCTGGTCAACAGCGGCATAAATCTGTCCAGCATGGTGCTGTTGGGGTTGGCCGGCAAAGGGCCGCGTTCCAGAGAACATGCGCTGGCAACAGCCAAGATAACCAATGAAATGAATCCTCAGTATCTGGCTGCCCTGACGGTCACTCCCGTACCCGGCACCACTCTCTTCCGGCAGGTGCAGGAGGGCAAATTTGAACTGCTGGATCCGTTTGAGACCCTGGAAGAAATGAAAATAATCTTTGAAAACATCACCATAGACGATCTGCATTTTGTAGGCAGTCATGCTTCCAATTATTTACCCATAAAGGGAACGCTGCAGAAGGACAAACAACAAATGGTGGCAACCGTCAATAAAGTGCTGGAATCACATGACAGTCGTTATTTACGAAATGAGAAGATGAGAGGATTATAAGCTCTGAGGATAGTTTGCCCAAGGTGCATACCACCCCGTTTAAGCACATTGGCAATTAAAAAAATGCGCTTATAATTTATTCCACCAGTTGGAAGAATTATTGACCATAATCACGGCTAGTACTGCGAAAACAATACCGATTCCCAGTACGATGAGCAGGATGGTTATAAAAACACCAACCTCATCCATTCGTGTCACCCGCTATTCGTTAAACAATTTACTATTTGTATAATAGCATATTGTTAGGCAAATAAAAGCAATATATGGCGAAAATTGACGCGATAAAATATTTCTTCATCCGCAATCATTTGTATAAATCAAGCAGTATTGCCAAAAACAAAAATTCACATGAAAAAGGAAATATGTACAGCGAAGTCGAATATATAAAACTATAGAGTTGCCAAGGCACGATAATCGTGCATGCAGAGAAAGGGGATGGTGTTAATGCCTGATAAATTACACATATTCGCAGTATCGGACTCGGTAGGTGAGACTGCTGAGAAAATAGCAGTCGCCTCAGTGTTGCAGTTCGACATTGAGAGGACTATTACCAGGTTTTCCAGAGTAACGAAAGAAGAACAGGTGCTTCTCATCCTTGACCAGGCGGTTGAAGAAGACGCCATTCTTATTTATACCATTGTAAAGCCTGAACTATCAGGATATTTGGATGAAAAAGCCCGCTCCCGCGGGATTATGGCAATCAACGTAATGGAGCCATTGTTCCATGCGATCGAGTTCAAAACCGGTCTCAAGCCTGCCCATATCAGAGGATTGACCCATAAAATGGATGATACTTACTTCAACCGGGTCAAAGCGATCGAATTTACCATCGATCATGACAATGGACAAAACCTGGAAACGATCGGCGAAGCTGATCTGATCATTCTCGGTCTGCCGCGTACCTCCAAAACGCCGTTGTCCATGCATCTGGCCAATGTAGGCATCAAGGTGGCAAATTTCCCGATCACGCTGGAAACTGAAATACCCGGCGAAATCATGGAACTTCGGGGCAAAATCCCCATGGCAGGTCTGACCATCGATGTCGACACCCTGCTGGAGTTAAGAAAAGAACGGGCACGCAGTTTCGTACTGCCGGAAGATATCGACAGCCTGGATGATCTGGTGGCGGAAGAACTGGACAATGCCTACCGCATCTATGCCAAATTGAAATGTCTGGTCATCGATGTGACCCTGATCGATGTCGAAGAAGTTGCCAACACGATTACCCATAAATTCAATTTGCCCCTGAAAGTTTCCCACCATCGTTTCAAATAAATAAATCAATTAAGGCGGGAAAGATAACTTTCCCGCCTGATTTTTTCTGCTTAAAATTCCGAGCCGAAAAGGAGACACCATGCCATTTGTTTATATACTGCAATGCAGCGACCAAACATACTATACAGGCTATGCCACCGATCTCGACAGACGCTTGCAGGAACATCAGCAAGGTATAGGCTGCAAATATACGCGTGGACGTCTGCCGGTTGAAATGGTTTACTGGGAAGAATGGGAGAGCAAAAGCAAGGC